>JANPAK010000098.1:0-2434 GCA_031429925.1 Variovorax sp. | reverse complement strand
GGGTCGGATTTGTCAACGCAAGAAATGCAGCATTTCACCAATTGGACGAACCTGAGCGAATGCACATTTCTGCTGCCACCAACGCAGGCTGGTGCGGACTACAAAGTCCGCATCTTTTGTCCCGGGCGCGAATTGCTCTTTGCCGGGCATCCAACTCTGGGCAGTTGCCATGCTTGGCTTGAAGCTGGTGCTAATCCGCGCGGCGAATTCATTGTGCAGGAATGCGGCATTGGTCTGGTGAAGATCAAGCGTGATGCGGCGAACGGCCGCTTGGCATTTTCGGCGCCGCCGCTGATCAAGGGACATGTCTTGGATGAGGCGGATGTGGTGCTGATTGCACGTGGCTTAGGCATCTCGCGCGCTGACATCGTGGCGCACTCTTGGTGCGACAACGGACCGAACTGGCGCGGCGTGATGCTCAATAGCGCAGAGCAGGTGTTGGCATTGAGGCCGGATGCTGCGATCCTTGCGGGTTTGGACATTGGCGTTGTAGGTCCGCGCAGCAAAGTTGGCGTGATTGGCTCGTATGTCGATGGCGCTGACACGCAATTTGAAGTCCGCGCTTTCTTCCCCGGCAACAACGGCATGGCAGAAGACCCTGTCACCGGCTCGCTTAACGCTGCCATGGCGCAGTGGCTGATCGGCGCAGGCATAGCGCCGACGAGCTATGTTGCCGCGCAAGGCACGGCGCTGGGGCGTGCCGGTCGCGTGCATGTGGAGCAGGCAGGCAAAGACATTTGGATCGGCGGCGCAAGCATCACCTGCGTTGACGGAAAGGTATTGCTCTGATGCAGAGCCAAGTTGATCATCTCGTCATTGCCGCACGAACGCTGCAAGAAGGCGTAGCTTGGTGCGAAGCAACGCTTGGCATCACGCCCGGGCCGGGCGGCGAGCATCCGTTGTTTGGGACGCACAACCGACTGTTTCGCATTGCGACTGTGAATTATCCGCGTGCGTATTTCGAGATCATTGCTATTAACTCAATAGTTGTCCGATCAATCAATCCGCCCGAAAAATGTTGGTTTGACTTAGATTCTGCTGCTTTACAAGAGTCAATCAAGACCAGCCCACGCCTCGTGCATTTCGTAGCCAGCACGGGCGACGTGCGCAGTGCCTGCGCTGCGTTACAGGCACTGGGCATCGACCGCGGCCCTGTCGTGCATGCGAGTCGCATGACACCCAATGGCCTGCTGCAATGGCAGATCACCGTACGCGGTGACGGGCAGCGTTTGTTTAGCGGCGGTTTGCCCACCTTGATCGAATGGGGTGATGTGCATCCAGCCAATGGCATGGCAGACAGCGGCGTATCTTTGCTCGATCTTCGCATGGCACATCCGCAAGCCACCGAACTCCAAGCAGCCCATCGAGCCATCGGCTTGCAAGGTATCACGGTCGAAGCCGGCACACCCAACTTGATCGCCACACTACTCACACCCAAAGGCCTCGTCACACTCGACTCTAAGGGCTTGTGATGGTCACTGCGTCCGAACTGCTGCTCTATTGCCTCGCCGCGCTGGCCATCATGCTCACGCCCGGACCAAACATTCTGTATTGCGTTTCGCGGGCACTGTGCCAAGGGCGCATGGCGGGTTGGGTGTCTGTCTTGGGCGTTCAGGCCGGCAATATGGTGCATATCGCTGTGGCCACGCTCGGACTCTCGGCCATCTTCGCCGCCATGCCTTGGGTGTTTGATCTGATTCGCTTTGCTGGCGCAGCTTATTTGCTCTGGCTCGCGTGGCAGGCCATCAAACCCGGCGGCCGCGGCTTGTTTGAAGCGCAAGACTTGCCGAATGACTCGTATGCCAAGCTTTTTCGGATGGGCGTAGTCACAAATTTGCTTAACCCCAAGCAACTCGTTTTCTTCACCTCGATCTTCAGCCAATTTCTGCATCCCGAGCGCGGCAGCGTTTTACAGCAGGGTTTGCAATTGGCTGCGACGCACATCAGTCTAAGCATCGTCGTAAACGGTTTGATTGTGATGGGAGCGGCGCAATTGGCCCGTCTATTTGCGCGGAGTGCTGCTTGGATGCGGTTCCAACGCTACTTGATGGCAGGTGTACTGGCAGGTCTGGCCGTTCGCCTACTAGCGATTGATTGAAAGTGAGCACACGCTCTGAATTAAGTTGAGGCAACTTCCCGTGGCGTCAGATCCATCAGGCCGGCATTGAGTGAAAAATTTGACGCAGTCTCAAGATCTGTGGCATAATTCAAGGCTTCGCTCAGAAAGCTAGTGGGAGTACCGCCCGCATGAACAATGAGCATCCTGCCCAAACGTGTCTAGATTTGAGAAATCAAATTTGGTTGCGACGGGCCCAAGACTGCTTTCGATGGTTTGAAATAGTTCAAACAGTCGGAGACAAGTTGGGAAGAAAAGACAATGATCCAAACTGAATCTCGACTCGATGTCGCTGACAACACGGGTGCCAAATCCGTG
>JANPAK010000097.1:0-2128 GCA_031429925.1 Variovorax sp. | reverse complement strand
CGGCATGAACCCGCGGCAGACCATGCAGCGCGTGGTCTTGCCGCAGGCCGTCAAACGCATGATCCCGGCGTTTTTAGAGCGCGCCATCGAGCTCATGAAGACCACCACCCTGGTGGCCACGGTGTCGTATGCCGACCTGCTGTTCCAGACCAACGAGGTGGCGCAAAAGACCTTCCGGCCGCTTGAAGTTTTCACCACCGCCGCGTTGATCTACTTCGTCGTCATCTTCGGTGCCAGCCAATGCGTGCACCACGTCGAGCGGCGCCTGGCCATCAGTGGTGAAGGCACGCTGCGCTGATGGCCTACCGCTGGAATTTCGCGCCGGTGTTCGACAACCTAGACGTGTTGTGGGTCGGCGCGTTGGGCACGATGCGCCTGTTTGCTATCTGCGCCGTGATCGGCTTGAGCCTGGGCTTGGCGGTCGGCTTGGCGCGCTATGCCAAACGGCTTGCCGTCAACTGGCCAGCCACCATCTTTGTCGAGTTCTTCCGCAACACACCGGTGCTGGTGCAGATCTTGTGGTTCTACTTTGCGCTGCCCATCCTGCTGCCGTTTGAGGTCAGCCCGCTGGTGGCTGCGGCGCTGGGCATCTCGCTCAACTCGGCGGCGTTCTCTGCCGAGATCTACCGCGCGGGCATCCAGGGCATCGACCGCGGCCAGTGGGAAGGCGCACGTGCGCTGGGCATGACGCAGGCGCAAGCCATGCGCCGCATCGTGCTGCCGCAAGCGCTGCGCCGCATGCTGCCGGCGCTGACCAACCGCGGCATCGAGATCTTCAAGATGACGACACTGGCCTCAGCCGTGGCCTATGTTGACCTGCTGCAGCAGGGCAAGTTGCTGGCGTCCCTGAACTTCAATCCGATCGAGACCTACAGCGTGATCGCCGTGATCTTCTTTCTCTGCCTGTTGCCGCTGGTGCAGGCCACCTATGCGCTTGAGCGCCGGCTGAAGCGCTCCGACTGAACACCGATGAACGACAGCACCCCGCTGCTGCGCATGCGCGGCCTGCACAAATCCTTTGACGCGCTGGAGGTGCTGCGCGGCATTGATCTGGACGTCGCGCGCGGCGACCGCATCGCCATCCTCGGCGCCTCGGGCTCAGGCAAGAGCACGCTGCTGCGCTGCCTGAACTTCATGGAGCGACCCAGCGCCGGCACCGTCGAGCTCGCCGGCCAGGCCATCGGGCGCGAAGTCACGCGGCGCGGCGGGCTCATCGAACGCAGCTACGACGAGGCCGAGTTGACACGCGTGCGCCAGCGCGTGGGCATGGTCTTCCAACAGTTCAATCTGTTCCCGCACATGACAGCGCTGGGCAACGTGATGGAAGGCCTGCGCACCGTGCGCGGCATCGCCGCAAGTGAAGCGCGCGAGCGCGGCATGGCCGAGCTCACACGCGTGGGCCTGGCGGACAAGGCGGATGAATACCCGTCGCGCTTGTCGGGTGGCCAAAAGCAGCGTGTGGCGATTGCGCGCGCGCTGGCGATGGAGCCCGAAGTGCTGCTGTTCGATGAGCCCACTTCGGCGCTCGACCCCGAGCTGGTGCACGAAGTGTTGCGTGTCATCCGCAGCCTGGCCGACGAAGGCCGCACCCTGCTGCTGGTGACACACGAGATCGGCTTTGCGTACCACGTGGCCAGCCGCGTGCTCTTCATCGCCGAGGGCGGCATCCACGAGCAAGGCACGCCCGACCAGGTGCTCAAGCACCCCACCCAAGCGCGCACCCAGGCCTTTCTGGCGCGCCACCGCGAGTTCGATTTTTGATGAGCATCACTTACAACGTTAGTACGATCACAACCCTCGCTGGCGACAGCGCCCAGGGCTACCTCACCGACCCACGCAACGAGCAGGTTCTGGTCTACGTCAACGGCGAGTTCTTCCCGCGAAGTGAGGCGCGCATCTCGGTCTTCGACAGTGGCTTTGTGCTGGGCGACGGCATCTGGGAAGGCCTACGCCTGGTGCAAGGCAAGTTGATCAGCTTGCAGGCACATCTGGACCGCTTGTTCGAGGGCGCCTGCGCCATCGCACTGGACATCGGCATGACGCGCGAGCAGCTCACCCAAGCCCTGCACGACACCCTGACGCGCAACGCCATGGTGGACGGCGCGCATCTGCGGCTGATGGTCACGCG
>JANPAK010000096.1:0-2132 GCA_031429925.1 Variovorax sp. | reverse complement strand
CGCCAAGCAAGTGCGCGAAGTCATTGTGCCTGAAAAAATCACCTTGGCGGAGCTTGCCAATCGGATGGCAGAGCGTGTTGCTGACGTAGTGAAATACATGATGAAGCAAGGCCAGATGTTGGGTCCAAATGATATCATTGACACAGATACTGCCGAATTGATCGTTGCTGACTTTGGCCATGAGATTAAACGGGTTGCTGAATCTGACGTCGAAATTGGTTTGGAAGGTGTTGCCGACACTGATGCGAACACGACCTCACGTCCAGCAGTTGTTACCATCATGGGCCACGTTGACCATGGTAAAACCTCTCTTCTCGATGCAATCCGCAAGGCCGACGTCGTTAAAGGCGAAGCGGGCGGCATTACGCAACATATTGGTGCTTACCAAGTTGGCCTGCCAACGGGCGAGAAGGTCACATTCCTTGACACGCCAGGCCATGCCGCTTTCTCCAGCATGCGGGCACGCGGTGCCAGCATCACCGACATTGTAATCCTAGTGGTTGCTGCCGACGATGGCGTCATGCCTCAAACAATCGAAGCGATCAGCCATGCCAAGGCCTCTGGCGTGCCGATCATTGTGGCGGTCAACAAAATCGACAAGTTTGATGCCGATCCTCAAAAAGTGCTCAACGAGCTTCTACAATATGAAGTGATCACCGAAGCCGTCGGCGGCGACACCATGTGGGTGCCGATTTCGGCCAAAGAACGCACCAATCTTGATACGTTGCTAGAAACCGTCCTGCTACAGGCCGAAGTTTTGGACCTAAAGGCAAACCCAGAACGTGCCGCCGAAGGCACCGTCATCGAAGCTAAACTCGACAAG
Organism: Variovorax sp.; assembly: GCA_031429925.1. Lineage (GTDB taxonomy): Bacteria > Pseudomonadota > Gammaproteobacteria > Burkholderiales > Burkholderiaceae_C > JANMDU01. Next base: position 1,309 of record JANPAK010000096.1, on the reverse strand, counting down.
GGGCGTGGTTCGGTTGCTACTGTGTTGGTACAACGCGGTACGCTCAAGCGCGGCGACTTGGTCGTTGCGGGCAGCCAATGGGGTCGTGTCAAAGCGATCACAGACGAGCGTGGGCAGATGTTGCAATCGGCTGGCCCATCTTTGCCGGTCGAGATCCTCGGTCTTGATGGCGTGCCGGAACCCGGCGACGTCATGGTTGTCGTAGAAAACGAAGCCCGTGCACGCGAAGTTACCGACTACCGTGTCCGTATGAAGCGCGAAAAAGTCGTTGTACGTCAAACTGCACGTTCGGGTCTGGAAGCCATGCTGGCGCGGATCAAAGACCAAGAGGTCAAGGAATTCCCTGTCATCGTCAAAGCCGACGTGGGCGGTTCTGCCGAAGCCATCACCGCTTCGCTCGACAAGTTCGCCACCGATGAAGTGCGCGCCAAGGTCATCCATCAAGCGGTTGGTGGTATCACCGAAAGCGACGTGTTGCTGGCAAAGTCGTCAGGCGCACCGATCCTTGCGTTCAACACACGGGCACAAAAGCAAGTGCGCGATTTGGCTGAGCATGAAGGGGTGGAAATCCGCTATTATTCCATCATCTACAATTTGCTCGACGATATCAAAGACATCTTGTCGGGCATGTTGGAACCAGAACGGCGCGAGAACTTCTTGGGTTATGCGAAAATCTTGGAAGTCTTCAACATCACCAAAGTTGGCAAGATTGCTGGTTGTAAGATCACCGAAGGCAACATCAAGCGCGGCTGTGGCGTGCGTCTGGTACGCGACGATGTGGTCATCCACGAAGGCAAACTGTCCACGTTGAAACGCTTCAAAGACGAAGTCAGCGAAGTATTGGCCGGCCAAGAATGCGGTATGGCATTCGAGAACTACCAAGACCTACGCGAAGGCGACCAGATCGAGTGCTTCGAAGTGCAGATTATTAAGCGGAGTTTGTAGGGGGGGCTGTTGCGTTTGTCCTCCCTTGCGCAGCGGGGGAGGTGGAGGCGAAGAGGTCGGAGGGTGCAATCGTAAGCGCTTAGCAATGGAGTGGCGCACACTGTCTAGGAGCCCGAAACTCAATACTATCACACGGTCAAAGAAATTGCGCGGATGTTCAATGCTCCCTTAGCAATAGCGATAACTGCAATCTTTTCCGCCTATGCGCGTAGCCTTTGGAACTTTCGTTAGCGGTCTCGCGTTAAATTTTCCGAACGGAGATTCAAAATGGCGAAGTTTGTAACGATTGGGTATGGCGATGAAGCAGGCTATAAGAAAACTGCACCAAGCATTCGACATGCTGCACACGCTAACGACGCATTGC
>JANPAK010000095.1:0-3985 GCA_031429925.1 Variovorax sp. | reverse complement strand
CTTGAAGCTCACGCCAGAAGATGGCGGCAAGCATCTCGCCGTGCGCGGAAGAGTTTTCGGCATTGGCCGAACCCAAACCTGGGTGCGTGTGCAGTAAGCATCGTCCCGTAAAAGAAAGTAACGAATGTCTCGATTCAATGTTTCCAAAGTCGCTGTGATCGGCGCGGGCGTCATGGGTGCGCAAATTGCTGCGCATTTGGTGAACCTGAAAGTTCCTGTTGTTTTGTTTGATCTGCCTGCGAAAGAAGGCCCAAAGAATGGCATCGTTAGCAAAGCAGTGGAGGGTTTGAAAAAACTCAAACCGGCGCCACTTGGTGTGCCCGAGGATGCTGCGCTGATCGAACAGGCCAACTACGAAGAGCACCTCGAGACACTGCGCGGCTGCGACCTCATCATAGAGGCCATTGCCGAGCGCATGGAGTGGAAGCTGGATCTGTACAAAAAAATTGCGCCCTTCGTGAGCGAAGGCGCGATCGTGGCCTCCAACACCTCAGGCCTGTCGATCACCAAACTCTCTGAAGGCTTGCCCGAAAGCATCAAGCCACGCTTTTGCGGCATCCATTTCTTCAACCCACCCCGCTATATGTATTTGGTGGAACTGATCAACACACCAACAACGCAACCTGTGGTGCTTGATCAGTTGGAAGGTTTTGTGACCAGCGTGCTGGGCAAAGGCGTGGTTCGGGCCAAAGACACGCCCAACTTCATTGCCAACCGGATTGGCATTGCCGGCATGCTGGGCGTGATGAAGCAGGTCGAGAACTTTGACCTGAGCTACGACGTGGTTGACGATTTGACCGGCAAGAAGATGGGGCGTGCCAGCTCTGGCACCTTCCGTACCGCCGATGTTGTGGGCCTTGATGTGATGTTCCATGTCATCAAGACGTTGCAGGACAATTTGGATGAGAAGAGCGATCCGTTCTACGGCAACTTCGCAACGCCCGCCGTTCTCAAGCAGCTCATGGATGCTGGTGCGCTGGGTCAAAAAGCCAAGGCAGGTTTTTACAAGAAAGTTGGCCGCGATATTTTGCGTTTTGACGCCACAGCGGGCGACTATGTCGCGGGCGGCCAAAAGGGCGACGAAGTCTATGGCCGCATGCTGAAGAAGCCAGCGGGTGAGCGCCTCAAACTGCTGCGTAGCGCCGAAGGTGCGCAAGGTCAGTTTCTTTGGGCCATCATGCGCGATAGCTTCCACTATGCCGCTGTGCATTTGCAAGCCGTCGCTGAGACGGCGCGCGATCTTGATCTGGCGATGCGCTGGGGCTTTGGCATGAAGCAAGGCCCATTTGAGCTCTGGCAAGAAGCGGGTTGGCTCGACGTAGCCAAGATGGTGCAGGAAGACATCGATGCCGGCAAAGCCCTGTGCAAAGCGCCACTGCCCGAGTGGGTCTTCAAAGGCCCCGTTGCTGACAAGGGCGGTGTGCATCAAGCAGAAGGCTCGTGGAATCCGGCAACCAAAGCCTTTGAGCCGAAGCGCCAGTTACCAGTCTATGCGCGCCAGCATTTTCCTGAAACCGTGTCGGGCCACGCGCAGGGCATCGGCGCCGCAGACTTCTCGGTTGCCGGCAAAACCTTGCATGAGAACGAGGACATTCGCTTATGGACGTTGGACGATGAGATCGTCATTGCCAGCCTTAAAACCAAGATGCACGCGATCAGCATGGGCGTGGCCGAAGGCCTGAGCATGGCTGTGGACATGGCTGAGAAAGACTACCAAGGCGTGGTGATTTGGTCGGGTGATGAGCCATTTAGCGCTGGCGCAGATTTGCAAGGCATGCTGCCGGCCTTCATGATGGCTGGAGTGAGCGCAGTGAACGACGCAGAGCATGAGTTACAAAAGACCATGCTGAAAATTCGCTACGCCAAAGTGCCCGTGGTTTCCGCGGTTCGTGGCTTGGCTCTGGGCGGTGGTTGCGAGATGGCGGTGTATTCCTCTAAGCGCGTGGCTGCCATGGAAAGCTATATCGGCTTGGTTGAAGTGGGCGTTGGTCTTGTGCCTGGCGCAGGTGGCTTGGCTTACATTGCCCGCCGTGCCGCTGAGAATGCGGCGTTTTCTACAGGCAAAGATTTGCTGCCCTTCCTCACCGAAGGCTTCACCTGCGCTGCTACCGCGAAAGTGGGCACCAGCGCGATTGAATCTCGCAAGCTCGGCTTCTTGCTTTGGAGCGACACCATCGTTGCCAACAAAGACGAGTTGTTGTTTGTGGCGATCCAAGAAGCCAAAGCGATGTTCGCCTGCGGTTATCGCGCACCTTCCAAGCGCTTGTTCCCCGTCGCCGGTCGTTCAGGCAAGGCCACGATCATGGGCCAACTGATCAACATGCGCGACGGCGGCTTCGCCAGCGGCCATGATTTCCATATCGCATCGTTGGTTGCCAATGTCGTGTGCGGCGGCGATGTGGACGCCGGCACGCTGGTGAGCGAAGAGTACCTCATGAAGCTCGAGCGCGATGCGTTCTGCGGCCTGCTGACGCATCCCAAAACGCAAGAGCGCATCATGGGCATGTTGTCTACCGGCAAACCTGTTCGCAACTGATGAGCGCAGCGCCCAACCGCCTCCAACGGCAGCTCGCCCGAGTGAATGAAGCGCCTGCTTTCATGCGGACCTTTGTGCGCTCACTTGTGCTCGGTCGCGCCGTACCGTTTACCGGCACCGCAAAGCTGCGCTATGAAGAGATGTCGCCAGACAAAGTGGAAATCTTTGTCGCGAATGAGCGCCGCGTACAAAACCATATCAAAGGCGTGCACGCGGTCGCGAGCATGTTGGCGGCGGAAACGGCGACCGGCATGGTGATGGGTCTGAATGTGCGTGACGACTGCCTGCCTGTTGTGAAAGATGTGCGTGTGCAGTTCAAAAAGCGCGGCCAAGGTGCGATGCGCGCCGTGGCAACGCTCACGCCAGCGCAGCGCGAGCTGATTCAAAGCACCACCAAGGGTGAAATGACGGTGCCCGTCACCGTGACCGATGAATCGGGCAACCAGCCCATTGAATGTGAATTTGTCTGGGCCTGGATTCCCGCCCAGCGCCCCCCGAAAACTGTGAATGCCGAATAAGGCAAAAGGACTCAACATGAGCAAGCAAATCCAAGAAGCCTATATCGTTGCTGCCACGCGCTCGCCGATTGGCAAATCGCATCGCGGCTTTTTCAGAAACACCCGCCCGGATGATTTGTTGGCCGCCGTTCTCAGAAACGCAATTTCGCAGGTGCCTAACCTCGATCCGGCAGCCATCGAAGACATCGTCGCCGGCTGTGCGATTCCCGAAGGCCAGCAAGGCCTGAACGTGGCGCGCGTCGCTGCCGTGCTCGCAGGCTTGCCCAAAAGCGTCGGCGGCATCACGGTGAATCGTTTTTGCGCCTCTGGCTTGTCAGCGATTGCCATGGCCGCCAACGCGATTCAAGTGGGCCAAGCCGACGTCATGATTGGCGCAGGAGCGGAGAGCATGAGCATGGTGCCCATGAGCGGCAATGCCCCGTCGCTCTCGCCGGCAATCTTCGCGGACACGGATAACGTTGAGAATTACGGCATTGCCTATGGCATGGGCATGACGGCGGAAAAGGTGGCCACGCAGTGGAAAATTTCACGCGACGCACAGGACGAATTCGCGGTGAAGAGCCATGCCAAAGCCGTCGCCGCGATGAAAGCCGGTGATTTTTCGGCGGAGATGACGCCGATTGAAGTGACCGAGCGCGGCGTGAACTTGGAAACGGGTGAAACCAGTAGCACAACGCGCACTGTGAGCCTTGACGAAGGCGCGCGCCCTGATACCTCGCTCGAAGGCCTTGCCAAGTTGCGGCCCGCATTTGCGGCACGCGGCTCGGTCACGGCTGGCAACAGTTCCCAGACTTCTGACGGCGCTGGCGCGTTGATTTTGGTTAGCGAGGCGGCGCTCAAGCGATACAACTTGAAGCCGATTGCTAAGTTCGTGAGCTACGCCTCACGTGGCGTGCCTCCGCACATCATGGGCATCGGCCCGATTGAAGCG
>JANPAK010000094.1:0-4713 GCA_031429925.1 Variovorax sp. | reverse complement strand
GAACACGCTCGGCCTGATCGTAGCCGTGCTCAAGCAACAACCATGCGCCTGGCGTGAGATGCCGGGAAGCATGCGCAACGATGCTTCGGATCGCGTCCAGTCCATCTTTGCCGCTGGTTAAGGCCAAGGCTGGCTCGTGGGTGAGGGCGGTCAAATGCGGGTCGCCTTCTGCGATGTAGGGTGGGTTGGAGATGATGAGGTCAAAACTCTCGCCCTCAAGACAAGCAAACCAATCGGGATGACTTGCATCGGCCAGTGTGAACTGCACTTTAAACGCAAGTGCAGCGGCATTGGCACAAGCCACGTCCAAAGCCTCGGAAGAAGCATCGGTTGCGATCACTTGCGCCAGTGGGCGATGCGAGCAAACCGCCAAGGCAACCGCGCCGCTGCCTGTGCCTAAGTCAAGGACTTTGCGCGGCTGGTCTTTGGGGATCAGCGCAAGCGCCCAATCCACCAAGGTTTCGGTGTCGTCGCGTGGGTCGAGCACGGCAGGGCTCACCGCGAGACGCAATCCGTAAAACTCTTTGTAGCCCAAGATGTACGCAACCGGTTCACCGGCGACGCGGCGCTTGAGCAGCTGTTGCCAAGCGAGCTGTTGGCTTGGAACTATAGCGTCGGTGCCATGCGAAGCCAACCACGCACGGTCTTGCGCGGGGCGCCCGCAGGCATGCAAGAGCAGCATTTGGGCATCAATGCGGGCGACGCCCAGCTCGGCGGCTTGTTGCAAGATTTGAGCTAACGTTTGCATCTGTGACGATTGTGCCAGTGTGCTTGGGGTTCGTATTGCTTGAGTGAACCTTTGATCTCATCGAGTTCGTACGTGACTGGTTGGTTGAAAAATAACTCATTGGTCTAATAGTTACTGACTATCCGCTCCATAGGGTTAATGTTGGCACCATCTCATGGTTTGTCTTGGACAAACTCCATAAACGCTGTAAACTTATACCTGAGCGAATTCGTGGGGTATCGGTTATACTTGAGTGAAATGCTCAAGATTAAAGCTAGGTTGTAAAGCGTCAGGGCGACAGCAACCAAGCAAATCCAGCAATCATGAATCGTTGAGAAGAGGCCTCAGCAGTAGCGAGGCCGAAGCGGACTGAGGCCTAGTCTTGAAAGATTTTGTTTCAGGACCTTATTGAATGTGTAGCACTTAGGAGCAACCATGCGTCTTACCACTAAAGGCCGCTTTGCGGTCACGGCAATGATAGATCTCGCCCTGCGTCAAAACGCAGGCCCGGTGACTTTGGCTGCGATCAGCCAGCGCCAGCATATTTCGCTCTCTTATCTAGAACAGCTCTTCGGCAAGCTTCGTCGCAATGGCTTGGTGGAATCCACCCGCGGCCCTGGCGGCGGCTACACACTTGGCCGAGAGTCGAGGGGCATCTCCATTGCTGAAATCATTGTGTCAGTGGATGAGCCGATAGACGCTACCCAGTGCGGTGGCAAAGAAAACTGCAATGGCGAAGCGACTCGCTGCATGACGCATGACCTTTGGAGCAAACTAAATGCTCGGATGACGGAGTTTTTGGGCTCGGTCACCTTGCAAGATATGGTCGATGAGCAACTTGCAAAAGGGGTTCATATCGAGGCCAAGCCGATGCTGAGGAAGGCTATTGCTCCTATGCAGGTCGTCAAGCCTATGCGCATGAATGTGCCAAACTCTGTGTTTGCCTTGGGCGGAGTTTTCGCAAAGTAAGCCTTATCGCTTTGCCGGATGTTATTTTTTTGAATTCGAGTGTTATGGACGCCACGCCTCATTTCCCAATTTACTTGGACTATTCAGCCACCAACCCTTGCGACCCACGGGTGGTGGATGCGATCATTCCATGGCTCCGCGAGCATTTCGGCAATCCCGCCTCACGCAGTCATGCTTGGGGCTGGGAAGCTGAAGCCGCTGTGGAGAAGGCGCGCGAGCATGTCGCAGCGTTGATTGGCGCTGATCCTCGAGAAATTGTCTGGACATCTGGCGCTACTGAATCCAACAACCTCGCCATCAAAGGCGCAGCTGCCTTTTACAAAACCAAAGGCAAACACCTGATCACTGTGAAAACCGAGCACAAAGCCGTGCTCGACACCATGCGTGAGCTGGAGCGTCAGGGCTTTGAAGTTACCTATATGGATGTGCAGTCCGATGGCCTGCTCGATCTCGAGGCTTTCAAAGCAGCGATTCGGCCGGATACGATTTTGGCCAGCGTGATGTTTGTGAACAACGAAATTGGGGTGATCCAAGACATCGCCGCCATTGGGAAAATCTGCCGCGAAAAGGGCGTGATTTTCCATGTGGATGCGGCGCAGGCTACTGGGCGCGTGGATGTTGATTTGGCGACGCTGCCGGTTGACTTGATGAGTCTCACGTCTCATAAAACCTACGGCCCCAAAGGTATCGGCGCTTTGTATGTTCGACGCAAGCCACGTATCCGCATCGAAGCGCAAATGCATGGCGGTGGACATGAGCGCGGGATGCGCTCAGGCACTTTGCCAACGCATCAAATCGTTGGCATGGGTGAGGCTTACCGCATTGCCAAAGAAGAAATGCATGAGGAAAACAAGCGCATTGCCGCTTTGCAAAAGCGTTTGATCGATGGCTTGAAGGGCATTGAGCAGGTGTTTATCAACGGTCACGAGACGCAACGCGTGCCGCACAACATCAACATGAGCTTCAACTATGTTGAGGGCGAGAGCCTGATCATGGGCATCAAAGGCTTGGCCGTGTCTTCAGGTTCGGCTTGCACCAGCGCATCCCTTGAGCCCAGCTATGTTTTGCGCGCTCTAGGCCGCAGCGACGAACTCGCCCACAGCAGCTTGCGCATGACGATTGGCCGCTGGACGACTGAAGAAGAAATTGATTTCGCTGTCTCCACCATCAAGCACAATGTGGCCAAACTGCGCGATTTGAGTCCACTTTGGGACATGTACAAAGAAGGCATCGACCTCAGTACGATCCAATGGACAGCACATTGACGAACGCCTCGTGCACCTGGGGCTGCTTCCCCTTAAGGGGCAACGCCAGTGGCCCAGCAGAGTCAGATCCACGGCGTTGGCTTGGACAGACAATTGAGAATTGAAAGTATTAGGAGTAAAACATGGCTTATTCTGAAAAAGTCGTAGATCACTACGAAAACCCCCGCAATGTCGGTTCGTTCGACAAGGGTGATGACAGCGTTGGCACCGGCATGGTCGGCGCTCCAGCTTGCGGCGATGTTATGAAGTTGCAGATTAAAGTCAACCCGCAAACCGGTGTCATCGAAGATGCACGCTTTAAGACCTACGGCTGCGGCTCAGCAATTGCATCGAGCTCCCTCGTGACCGAGTGGGTGAAAGGCAAAACGCTGGACGAAGCAGGCAGCCTGAAAAACAGCCAAATCGCCGAAGAGTTGGCCTTGCCGCCTGTGAAAATCCACTGCTCGATTCTTGCGGAAGACGCGATCAAAGCCGCTATTTCGGATTACAAGCAAAAGCACGCAGCGGCCGTCGCTGCTTGATGTTGACTGTTGAAGGGCTGAGCCTGCATTCGCTTGATCTGCTCCGCGACGCCCCCAATTAATTGATATGCCAGTTTCTCTCACCCCCGCCGCTGCCAAACACGTTACCAAATACCTTGCCAAACGCGGCAAGGGTGTTGGCGTGCGCTTAGGCGTGAAGACCACCGGTTGCTCGGGCTTGGCCTACAAACTCGAATACGTCGACGAAGTCGCGCCCGAAGATGCGCTGTTTGAGACCGAAGGCATCAAGCTCATGGTCGATCCGAAAAGCTTGGCTTATCTCGATGGCACCACACTCGATTTTGTGCGCGAGGGTTTGAACGAAGGTTTTCGTTTCAATAATCCCAATGAGCGCGACAAATGTGGCTGCGGTGAATCATTCCGTGTGTGATGAATCTGCAATCGACTGATTTCGCGCTTTTTGGTATCCCTGAGCAATTCGCGCAAGACCGCGCCAAGCTCGATTCCCGCTGGAAAGAGTTGCAACGCGAGGTGCATCCCGATAAGTTCGCGGCTCAAGGCACCGCTGCCCAACGCATTGCAATGCAATGGAGTGTGCGTATCAACGAGGCGTATCAGCGATTGAAGGATCCGGTATCTCGGGCTGCGTACTTGTGCGACTTGCATGGTGCCCCCATCCACGCTGAAAGCAACACGGCCATGCCCGCCGCCTTCCTCATGCAGCAAATGGAATTGCGCGAAGCTCTCGATGAAGCGTCGTCTGAAGAAGATTTAGATGAAATCACTCGTCAGGCCTCAGAAAATCTACGTGAAACGCTATCAAGAGCAGAGCAACTCATTGACCAAACCAAAGACTACCCAGCGGCCGCTCAAGCCGTGAGAGCCCTTTTATTTATCCAGAAATTCCAAGCCGACATAGAACGACGGTTCGCTGTTTTGGGACAATAGAGGCATTCGCTCCAACCGGATTGGAGCAGCAAACGAAAAACAGCGTCCTATATGGCCTTACTCCAAATCTCAGAACCCGGCCACAGCCCCGATCCGCATACCCGGCGGATCGCCATTGGCATCGACCTGGGCACTACGCATTCTCTGGTGGCCGCCGTGCGCAGCGGTGTGGCTGAATGTCTGCCTGATGAGCAGGGCAGGGTCATACTTCCTTCGGTGGTGCGCTACCTGCCCGATAACCAAAGACAAATCGGCTACCTTGCCCTTGAAAATGCTGCGCAAGACGCTACGAATACGATAGCATCTGTCAAACGTCTCATGG
>JANPAK010000093.1:0-9691 GCA_031429925.1 Variovorax sp. | reverse complement strand
TGGCCGTCAGCGATGTAGCGTTCGATCAACGCTTTGAGCAAGAGCTTGGCGCGGTCGTCCATCAGAAAAATAGTGACTTTTAATACAGCTCATTCCATTTTAGTGTTGTAATTTGCGAATGTCTGCATTGCCCAACAAATTCCGCCATGTCGCTTTGATTGGCAAATACCTTGCTGCCAATGCCAGCATGCGCGAGACCTTGTTGGATTTGTCTCACTTCCTAGGCGGCTTGGGGCTGGATGTCGCCTTCGATGCGGAAAGCGCAAGCAATTTAGGCGCGAAAGATCTCGATGGCCATGCGCTGCTAAGCCTTGAGCAGATGGGACAACAATGCGATTTAGCGCTGGTGGTCGGCGGCGATGGCACTATGTTGGGTATCAGCCGGCAACTCGCGCCTTACAGCATCCCCTTGATTGGTATCAATCACGGTCGTCTCGGTTTCATCACAGACATCGCACTGGATAACTACAAAACCACCCTTGCGCCCATGCTACGCGGCGAGTTTGATTTGGAGTTGCGTCCTCTGATGCAGGCTCAAGTCATGCGCGACGGTGCGATTGTTTTTGATGCGCTTGCGCTCAATGATGTCGTGATCAATAGGGGCGCTGGTTCGGGCATGGTTGAGCTTCGCGTCGAAATTGACGGGCGCTTCGTGGCCAATCAACGCGCCGATGGCCTGATCATCGCTACGCCCACTGGTTCAACCGCCTACGCGCTGTCTGCTGGGGGCCCGATTATGCACCCCGGTCTGGGCGGCTGGGTGATGGCGCCGATTGCCCCACACACACTCTCCAATCGACCTCTAGCGCTCTCTGATACTGCCCAGATTGCTATTGAATTAGTAGCGGGTAAAGAGGCTAGTGCCAATTTTGACATGCAAAACCTAGCCTCGCTCTTGATTGGCGACCGAATTTTGGTCAGTCGTTCGCAGCATGCCGCCAAGTTTTTGCATCCTAAAGGCTGGAGTTATTACGACACGTTGCGGCGTAAACTTCATTGGAACGAAGGCACGGTTTAAGCCTCCCAGACACCATGGCTCTCAAGTGCATTCAACTCAGGGATTTTGTCATCGTGCGCGAGCTGCAGCTCGATCTGAACGCTGGCTTTTCTGTGCTCAGCGGCGAGACCGGAGCCGGTAAATCCATCTTGGTTGACGCGCTGCAATTGGCCCTGGGCTCGCGCGCTGAAGTTGGGGTGGTGCGCGAGGGTGCAGCACGCGCTGAGATTTCCGCGGAATTTGAACTGCCAGTTAGCTTGCAGGCGTGGCTAGCAGAGGCTGGTTTTGAGCATGAAGGCAGCCTGCTGCTGCGGCGCAGCATTGATGCGCAAGGCAAGAGCCGGGCTTGGATCAATGGCAGCGCCGCCACACTCACGCAGCTGCGCGAAGCTGCGGATCATTTGGTGGATATTCATGGCCAGCACGCCTGGGCGCAGCTCACGCGGCCTGCGGAAGTGCGCCGTTTGCTGGATGTGTACGGCAAGATTGACGCGCTGGCAATAGCGCAATCGCATGCTTCTTGGCGCAGCGCCACTCAAGCCCTGCAAGAAGCTCAGGCAGCACAAGCCAGCCTAGAGACCGAGCGCGAGCGCTTGAATTGGCAGTTAAGCGAGTTGGCCAAGCTCTCGCCTCAAGCTGACGAATGGGAAATGCTCAACGCTGAGCACAGCCTGCAATCGCACGCCCAAGATTTGTTGGCTGCCGCAAACAATGCACTGGAGCATTTGCAGGGTGATCATGGCACCGATTCGTCACTGAGCAAAGCGCTTGAATTGCTACAAACCAATGAGCATCTTGCGCATGAATTCAAAGAGTTAGCTGAGGTTTTGAGTTCCAATTTGGCGCAAATTCAAGATGTCGCGCATAGCCTGCAAGCCTTCACGCGACGCACCGCGCCTGACCCAGCGCGTTTGGCTGAGTTAGATGAGCGCGTGGGCCTGTGGCTGCAGTTGGCTCGCCGCTACCACCGCCCGCCCGAGGAGCTGCCAGCGCTGCTCGCTCAATGGCAGACGCAGTTGAAAATTCTGGAAACCGCTGGTGACTTGGCAGCGTTGCAATCAAAGACCGATGCCGCTTGGGCAAACCTGCAAGCCGACTGTAAACAAGTTAGTAAGCAGCGCAAGAAAGCTGCGCCGTTGCTTGGCCAAGCGATCACAGCAGCTATGCAAGGCCTCGGCATGCAAGGCGGGCGCTTTGAAGTGCAGCTCACGCCCTGCGAGCCCTCGCCGTTCGGCGCAGAGACCGTCGACTTTCTTGTTGCGGGCCATGCGGGCAGCACACCGCGCGCAGTCAGCAAAGTGGCCTCTGGTGGCGAGCTGTCGCGGATTGCATTAGCTATTTCGGTGACGACGAGTGAGCTAGGTAGCGCCGGAACCCTGGTTTTCGACGAAGTGGACGCCGGCATTGGCGGCGCGGTCGCTGAGACCGTAGGCCGTTTGCTGAAGCAGCTCGGACAGGACCGGCAAGTGCTTGCCGTCACGCACCTGCCTCAAGTCGCTGCCTGCGCCGATCATCATTTGCTGGTTGCTAAAAAGCTCGTGGGTAAACTTACTGAGAGTTCGGTAGAAACCATTCATGGCGAACAGCGCGTTACGGAAGTCGCTCGCATGCTCGGTGGCGAAAAACTCTCCAGCACCACGCTCGCGCATGCCAAGGAAATGCTGCAAGGAGCGGCGCTGTGAGTGCCGACAGTCTAGAGGTCGTCTTGATTACCGGCATGTCTGGCTCGGGCAAATCGGTCGCACTACGTGCTTTGGAGGATGCCGGCTACTACTGCGTTGATAACCTCCCGCCTGAATTGCTCGTCTCTTTCATTGAAGTGGAGCGACAACATAAAGTCAGCCGAATCGCGATCGCCATGGATGTGCGTAGCGCCGCGTCGTTGCCCCTCGTGCCGCAGCAGCTCAAGGCACTGCGCACGCAAGGCGTGGCTGTAAAAACTATTTTTCTCGATGCCAATACCAACACACTGGTGCATCGCTTTTCCGAGACGCGCCGTAGCCATCCACTTTCATCCAGTCAAACCGACGATCAGCGCCGCGCACTCACCGATGCCATTGAGATGGAGCGTGGGCTGCTTTCCGAGCTGCGCGAAGATTCCCATGTGATCGATTCGAGCTTGATCCGCAGCACGCAATTGCAGGGCTACATCAAGCAGCTCATCACCGCGCCGCCCACGCAGCTGACCTTGGTATTTGAATCCTTCGGCTTCAAACGCGGCATTCCACTCGATGCCGATTACGTGTTTGACGTGCGCATGCTGCCCAACCCGCATTACGAGCCCCTGCTGCGCCCGCTCACGGGCCGAGACGCACCGGTGGTCGACTTCCTCAAAGCGCAGCCTGACGTCTTAGTGATGCGCTCCCACATCGAAACTTTCCTAGCTTACTGGTTGCCTCGCCTCGCACAAGATCATCGCAGCTATGTCACCGTCGCTATCGGTTGCACCGGTGGCCAACACCGCTCCGTCTTCCTCGTCGAAGAGCTGGCGAGGCATTTCTCTGCAAGCCATGTCACCTTGCGCCGCCATCGCGAAATGGAAGCAGGCTTGTTCGTTGCCAGCAAAGTTTGATTTTTGCTGAAAATATCCCTTCAGCCCCTATTTACATTGGGCAGAGTGCTATTTTTTTAAGAGCGCCTGCTGCTTAATCGCAGAGAGCGTAGCGCGCGTAGTGATCACTTCGGGGCTGATGATCAACTCAATCAATGTGCCTTGCTTCTCTTGCAATCGGTTCAAGGCGCCAATCAGTTGCGCTTCGAAATCATCGCTATGCATGATGCGCACACCGTGATAGCCATAGCCCTGAGCGAGCTTCACAAAATCCGCGCCACTGATCGCCGAGCCGCTTACACGCTGAGGATATTCTCGTTCTTGGTGCATCCGAATCGTACCGTAGGTCCCATTGTTAAGTACGAGAACAATGCTGGCCGCCCCATGCGCCGTAGCCGTTGACAGCTCTTGACCCGTCATCAAAAAATCTCCATCGCCAGCGATCGTGAACGCGACTCGCCCGGTCAGGACGTTGGCTGCCACACCTGCTGGCACACCTGTACCCATACTGCCGCTGGTCGGAGCGACTTGCGTTTTGTAGCCTTTGGCCAAACCATGATGTTGAAAATAGCGATGCATCCAGCTCGCATAATTGCCCGCTCCATTTGTGAGAACCGTATCCAGTGGCAAATGGTTTTGCAGGAGTTTGACGATACGCGGCATATTGAAACTGCCGAGCTCTCCGCCCTCATCATCAAACGGCAGGCCAGGCAAACTTTGCGGCGTGATCCAATCAAGATATTCAGTATTTGCACCTTTGGCATTAGCACTCCACGCGACAGAAACAGGCGCAGTAAGCACTTCTAGGCTGCGCGCGGCGGCATTCATCGTGGCGCAAATCGAGAGGTCCGCTTGATAGACGCGGTTGAGTTCCTCTGCACTGGCATGAATGTGCACAAGTTTCTGCTTTGGCACTGGTGCTTGCAGCAGCGTGTAGCCGCCCGTCGTCATCTCGCCCAAGCGTGGGCCGATGGCAATGATGAGGTCGCTGTCTTGAACGCGCTTAGCCAGAGCGGGGTTAATGCCGATGCCGACATCGCCCGCGTACAGCGGATGATGGTTGTCGAAGGTATCTTGAAAGCGGAAGGCGTTGCCCACTGGTAACTGCCAGTTTTCCGCGAAACGCTGCAAAGCCTGCGCGGCCTGCACTGTCCAGCCACCGCCGCCCGCAATCACAAAGGGACGCTCACTTTTCAGAAGCATTTCACGCAAACTGCGCAAGGCACCAGGGTCACTCCAAGCTTGAACCGGTTCGACGCGTGGCAGCGGTTGGCTCGTCACGCACTCAACCAACATGTCTTCCGGCAAGATCAGCACGACAGGCCCAGGTCGCCCGTTCATTGCCGTGGCAAAGGCCCGATTGATGTACTCCGGAATGCGGCTCGCTTTGTCGATCCGCTCCACCCGCTTGGCAACTGGCTTGAAAAAGCCAAAGAAATCTATCTCCTGAAAAGCTTCACGATCACGCATATCGCTGCCCACATCGCCTACGAGTAGAACCATCGGCGTGGAATCTTGAAACGCAGTGTGCAGGCCGATCGATGCATTGGTCGCTCCAGGCCCCCGTGTGACCAGACAGACACCTGGCCTGCCCGTCAGCTTTCCAGCGGCTTCAGCCATGAACGCCGCGCCGCCTTCGTGGCGACAGGTGATGAATTGAATTTCGTCGTGATGCTCAGCAAAGCCATCAAGCACAGCAAGGTAGCTTTCACCAGGCACGCCAAAAGCATGCGTGACACCTTGTTCAATCAGGCACTCAACCAGCAGATGGCCGGCCAGTTTGGGATGCGTTGCAGTTAAATCTACGTGTGCCATAAAGCGATTCTGTAATGAGTTGAATTGGTTTGACTTTCGAACTCTCAAGCTGAGGTGCGCCGCCCCACCGCAAGCGCAGCAAACACCGCCAATATCAACGCAAAGGCACTGCTGATCATCGTGAGTGAATAAAGTTGACGATCCATCAGCAGACCAAAGATCAGGGGAGCTACCGCAAACCCGACATCCAGACCAGAGTAGACCGTGCCATAGACGCGCCCGGTGGCGCCCTTGGGCGTCGCGCGCTTGATCAGCATATCGCGGCTCGGGCCGCCAATGCCCACAGCCAAGCCCGTCGCGGCCAACAAAGTCATCGAACCCAGAGCCCCAAGCCATCCGGTGCCCGCGAGCATCATGCAAGCCGCACCCACACTCATGCAGACGGCGACCACTCGGTCACTGCGCTGCGCCCCCATCTTTGCCGACACAAAGCCACCGAGCAAAATGCCTACCGCGCTGCTGAGCATGTAGGCCGTGATCGTTGCTGTAGCAGCCTCTAAGCTCACGCCATGCATGGCCTTGAGAATCGAGGCGGAGTAGCTTTGCACCACAGCCAGCGTGATCGTTGAGAGCAAAAAGAATGCGAAACACCACCACACCACAGGCAGCTTCAAGAAATCCAGGGAAGATGCCTCATGCGCCTCTTGGCGTTTGACAACGGTGGTCTCTAAATGCTCGCGATTGAATATCAAAATCAACAGCACCAAGGCATAGACGCCGGCCGTCACGAGATAAGCATTGCGCCAGCCAATCACGCCCATCAAGCCGACCAGCAAAACCGGCGTGAGCGCCCAACCGAGGCTCCCTGACAGGCCATGCACGCTGAAGGCATAGCCCAATCGCTGGCTCGAGACGCGCTGATTCAAAATTGAGAAGTCAATCGGATGAAATGGGCAATTGGCCAAGCCCCCCATCGCCGCTGCCGCCACCAACCAACCATAGCCCTGCGCATTCGATGCCACCAGACATGCCGAGAAAAATATGCTCAAGGCCAAGAACAACACAGGCCGTGCGCCGAGCTTGTCCACCACAAAGCCGGAAAGTGCTTGCCCGATACCCGAGACCACAAAGAACACACTCATCAGCAGGCCGACCTGCGCAAACGAGAGATCAAACTCTTGAATGAATACCGGGAACAGAGGTGGCAACAGCATGTGGCCAAAATGCGAGCTGGCATGCGCTAAGCCGACGAGGCTCATCACCTTGGCATCTTGTCGCAAGGGAACAGCGCCTGGCAAAGCGGGATCGAACGTGGCGGAAATTGTCATGTTTAGATCGTAACGGATTTGCCGGAGAGGCTATCATGGCTTCATGCCGCGCACCCTTCACCCCGAACTTCATCGCACTGACCGCATTGGCTGGCTTCGTGCCGCTGTGCTGGGTGCCAACGACGGTATCGTCTCCACGGCCAGCCTGATGGTGGGCGTGGCCGCGGCCAGTGCCAACAGCGAAACCTTGCTGCTCACTGGCGTTGCCGCTTTGGTGGCAGGCGCGATGTCCATGGCAGCCGGAGAGTATGTCTCGGTCAGCTCGCAAGCAGACACCGAAGCCGCCGATTTGTCCCGGGAGCGCGCGGAGCTAGCAGCGCAGCCCGAGCACGAGCTGCGCGAGTTGGCAGGTATCTATGAAGCGCGTGGCTTGAGCGCGGCACTTGCGATGGAGGTGGCGCAGCAATTGATGAAGCACGACGCCTTAGGCGCCCACGCCCGCGACGAGCTGGGTATTTCCAATCTGACCCAATCGCGTCCGGTGCAAGCCGCGCTGGCCTCTGCGGCCAGCTTCGCCGCTGGCGCAGCGCTGCCATTGATCGCCACCCTGTTGGCCCCTCAAGCCGTGTTGCTCCCCGTCATCGCCGGTTCGTCTTTGGTGTTTCTAGTGCTGCTCGGTGTCGTCTCCGCTCGCTTGGGCGGCGCGCCGGTATTCAAAGCCGCCGTCCGAGTCGCGTTTTGGGGCGCACTGGCGATGGGTATCACTGCATTGGTGGGCTCTTGGTTTGGTGTTTCTGCATAGAATATGCCGAAAACAGCCTCTACCCCATATAAAATCTGCGCAAGATGCTATCAATAAAATAGCGCCTGCATGACTGACTCTCCTTCCCCAATATCCGCCTTTATCCAGCGCTGGCAAGGTGTGCAGCTTTCCAGCGCCAGCGAGTTGGCCAGTTCGCAAACCTTCATTCTTGAGCTTTGCGCCCTGCTCGATGTGCCCACGCCGCTGCCCTCGGCAGAGCAAGATTACATGTTTGAGCGCCCCATCACCTTCGCGCATGGCGATGGCTCCAGCAGTGCCGGGCGGATTGATTGCTACAAACGCAGCCATTTCGTTTGGGAATCCAAAAAGCTTCGCGCCATGCCCCAAGGCGGCAAGCGCTTTGATCTGGCCCTGCTTGCCGCCCGCTCCCAAGCAGAAAACTACGCCCGCGCCTTGCCTGCACCCGACATCACCGAAGGCCGCCCACCTTTCCTCATCGTGGCCGATATTGGCCATGTGCTGGAAATTTATGCTGATTTCAGCCGCAGCGGCGCCACCTACACGCCCTTCCCCGATCCGCGCCATCACCGCATCCGGCTTCAAGACCTCCATGACGAAGCTATTCAAGCGCGCTTGCGCCAGATTTGGCTCGATCCAATAGCGCTCGATCCCAGCCGCGCCAGCGCCCGCGTTACGCGCGAAGTCTCTGAGCAATTGGCGCAGCTTGCCAAATCGCTCGAGCAATCGGGCCACCGCGCCGATCATGTCGCCGCCTTCCTCACGCGCTGCTTGTTTTCCATGTTTGCAGAAGACGTGGAGCTGCTGCCCAAGGGCAGCTTCGTCAAACTCATTGAGCAGCATGGCGCAGAGCCGGCCACGCTCAAAATGATGCTCCAAGCCCTCTGGGCGAGCATGGACAGCGGCGGTTTCTCCGCCGCGCTGGCTACTCAGGTGCTCAAATTCAACGGCAAATTGTTCAAGTACCCGGCATCAGATGGTTATTCTTTGCTATTGAATTCAGAGCAAATCCAGCGCCTCGCCCAAGCCGCCAAAAGCAATTGGCGGGAAGTTGAGCCCGCCATTTTCGGCACCCTGCTTGAGCGCGCCCTGCATGTAGACGAGCGCCACGCCCTCGGCGCGCATTACACGCCCCGCGCCTATGTAGAGCGCCTTGTGCTGCCCACCGTGATTGAGCCACTGCGAGCGCAATGGCAGCTCGCGCAGGCCAGCGCCCTCGTGCTCGCAGGCGAAGCGGCGGAATTAAGCGGCAAAGCCCATGAGCTCAAGCTCATCGAAGCCCGCAACGAAATCAAGAAGTTTTTGCACGAGCTGTGCACCCTGCGCGTGCTCGATCCCGCTTGCGGTAGCGGCAATTTTCTGTATGTGACGCTAGAGCATTTGAAGCGGCTGGAAGGCGAAGTCATCAACCAACTCGAAGCCTTGGGCGAAAAACAAGCCAGCCTCGGTATGGAAGGCGAAACCGTCAGCCCCCGCCAGCTTCTGGGCATTGAGCTGAACGAACGCGCCGCCGCGCTCGCCGAGCTCGTGCTCTGGATCGGCTATTTGCAATGGCATATCCGCACCCGAGGCAACAAAGCCGTGGCTGAGCCTGTGGTGCATGATTTCGGCAATATCGAATGCCGCGACGCCGTGCTCGCTTGAGATGAGCTGGATCTAGCCAAAGATGCGCAAGGCAACTTGCTCACCCGCTGGGACGGCAAAACCTTCAAAACGCATCCCACCACCGGAAGCCAAGTGCCCGATGAAACTGCTGTGCTCCCGCAATGGCAATACATTGCGCCCAAGCAGGCCACTTGGCCGCCAGCCGATTTCATCGTTGGCAACCCACCTTTCGTTGGCGCGAGCACGCTGCGCGGCGCTTTGGGCGATGGCTACGTGCTCGCGCTGCGCAAAGTCTGGCCCGAAGTGCCCGAAAGCGCAGATTTTGTGATGCATTGGTGGAGCCGCGCCGCTGCGCTCACCGCAAAAGGCAAAGCCCGCCGCTTCGGCCTGATCACCACCAACAGCCTGCGCCAAACCTTCAACCGCCGCGTGGTGCAAGCCGCGCTCGATGATGGCTTGCATTTGAGCTATGCCATCCCAGATCATCCTTGGGTCGATAACGCCAATGGCGCAGCCGTGCGCATCGCCATGACGGTGGGGCTGCGCAGCAAAGGCGCGGCTACTCTTGCGGGCAGTTTGTTGAGCGTCACAGAGGAAGTCACAGGCGAATATGGCGAAGTCGTAGTTGAATTGGCAGAAAAAAATGGCGAAATTCACGCTGATTTAAGTGTTGGTGCGAATGTCACCAAATCAGTTTCGCTTCAAGCCAACGACCAGCTTTGCTTTGAGGGCGT
>JANPAK010000092.1:0-1513 GCA_031429925.1 Variovorax sp. | reverse complement strand
CCAGCCGCCCCCATCGCCGGGGAATCGCCGCTGCGATCTCTTGCGCGTCGAGCAAAGGTGTCACCGGGTCGTCGGCACCGGCCATCACCAGCACCGGGCACTGCACACGGCTCAGTCCCGGCAGCAATTGCATGCTGCGCTGCTCACCGCCGGCCGACGCAAACAGGATGTCGGTGTTGAACACGGTGCGCTCGCGGGCTTGAGGGTCGGCCGGCGGCTGGGTGTTGTAGAGCGGCGTGCACAGCTGTTGGTAAGGCGCCCAGTGGGCTTCGCAAGGTTCGGTCCAGAAAGCACGAGCGGCTTCTCGTGCCGCTGCACCGCCCAGGCGTTCAAACATGTCCAGCTTGCGCTGCAAGCCCATGTGGTGGCTGGTGCTGGACAAAATAACCTTGGCCGGATGAGCCGGGTGGCGCGCCAGGTAGCGCTGGGCCACAAAACCACCAAAGCTCTGGCCCAGCACGATGGGTTTGACGATGCCCAGCGCGTCGCACAGGCGCACCACGTCGTCGGCAAAGGTGTCCAGCGTCCATTCGGCCGCGGGCCGGCGGCTGCTGCGGCCGTGGCCGCGGTGGTCGACGTAGACGATCTGCGCCAGGTCAGCCAGGCGGCTGAAGATCGGCTTGAAGCCCGAGTGGTCGTAGCCCGGCCCGCCGTGCAGCAGGATCAGCGTGGGCTTCTCGCGCATCAAGGGCCCGTCGGGCACGAGGCCCGGGCCCTCGATGTCGACGAAGAGACGGACCTCGGGGGCTACAAGGATGTGCATCGCGTGACTGTAGGTCAGGCGGCGCCTTAGCATTCCAGACATGCCATCCGACCCGTCCTCCGCCTCGTCGACCGGCCCCGCGCCGGTCTACCTGGACCTGCCCAGCTGGCCGCGCCGCGACACCTTCGAGTTCTATCGCGGCTTCGACAAGCCCTACTTCAACCTCTGCACGCGCCTGGATGTCGCGGCGCTCAAGGCCGCGACCCAGGCCGCGGGTGCCAGCTTTTCGCTGGCCTGCCACTTCATCGCGACAAACCTGGCCAACCGCGAAGAGGCCTTTCGCTACCGGCTTGAAGACGGCCGCGTGCGCGTGCATCCGGTGGTGCACGCCAGCACCACGGTGCTGCGTGACGACGGCAGCTTTGCCTTCGCCTACCTGCCCTTTGATCCGTGCTTTGCCGACTTCGCGGCGCGCGGCGTGCCGGTGCTTGCCGCCGCGCGGCAGGGCAGCTTCGAGCCGCATGACGACAGCACGGCCGTGCTGCACTTCACCACCCTGCCCTGGGTGCACTTCACGAGCTTCTCGCACGCCCGCAACTGGGGCCGCGAGGACTCGGTGCCCAAGTTCGCCTTCGGCCGCGCCGACGCCGACGGCGATCGGCTGTGGATGCCGATGTCGGTGGAGGTGCACCACGCGCTGGTGGACGGCCTGCACGTGGGCCGTTTCGTGCAGGCCTTCGAGGCCGCGCTGCGCGAGCCGCAGGCCTGGCTGGGCGACGGCGCTCAGGCCTGAGTGAGCGCGCCGCCCTG
>JANPAK010000091.1:0-2093 GCA_031429925.1 Variovorax sp. | reverse complement strand
GTGGCTTATTTTGCTTGAAAAACCGACCGCCAAACGTCACAGCTATTGCCACAAAACCTGCCGGTAGCATGAAGTTGGCAGCGTGAAAGATGGCGTCGAGCAAGCCCATCGTCAGCCCAGCGCCGCGAGCAATTTCGCATGAACACCTCCAAAACCGCCGTTGCTCATGCAGACAATATGGTCCCCGGGGCACGCCGCCGCCCTGACCTGTGCCAGCAGCGCATTCAGGTCCGACGCCACGTGTGCCCGGGCGCCCATTGCCTCGAGCACTTGCCCAGCGTCCCAATCCAAGCCCGCGGTGTGGCAGAAAGCAAGCGCCGCGTTTTCCAAGCTCCAAGGCAATTGCGACTTCATGGTGCCTAGTTTCATGGTGTTACTGCGTGGTTCAAACACCGCGAGAATGCGCTGGCCACGGGTCGCAGCGTCGGCATCCAATCGATCGCGCAGGCCATCAAGTGTCGTGCGGATGGCGGTGGGGTGGTGTGCGAAGTCATCATAAACGGTCATGCCCGCCACCCGTCCGCGTACCTCCATTCGACGTCTGACGTTCTGAAACTCCCCCAAGGCCCGGGCCGACGCTGCCGCACTTACCCCCAAATGATCGGCTGCCGCCACCGCAGCCAGCGCGTTGAGCTGATTGTGTGTCCCGCTCAATGCCCACTGCACCCGCGCCACTTCCTTGCCGCGCTGCAATATCGAAAAATCGTGCGCTGCGCCTTGCGCGGTCCAGTCCGAGATTGTTGTACCAAAGGTGATCTGCTCGCTCCAGCACCCTTGGTGCATGACCCGCGTCAAGCTCTCTTCTAGGCCGTTGACGACCACGCGACCAGCGGCAGGCACTGTGCGCACCAGATGATGAAATTGCCGCTCAATCGCGGCCAAATTTTCAAAGATATCGGCGTGGTCAAACTCCAAGTTGTTGAGCACAGCGGTTCGCGGCCGGTAGTGAACAAACTTGCTGCGCTTGTCGAAAAACGCTGTGTCATATTCATCGGCCTCAATAACAAAAGCCGATCCTTGGCCCAGCATCGCCGAAACACCAAAGTTAAGAGGCACCCCGCCCACCAAGAATCCAGGCTTGAGTCCGGCATGCTCCAAAATCCACGCCAGCATCGAGGTCGTCGTGGTTTTACCATGTGTCCCGGCAACGGCCAAGACATGACGGCCCTGAAGGACATGCTCACTGAGCCACTGCGGGCCACTTGTGTAGCGCGCTCCGCTATCTAGGATGGCTTCCATCAAAGGAAACTTTGGCAAACCGTCTCGCAGGTGCGCCCGACTGACGACATTGCCAATCACATAAACATCGGGCT
Organism: Variovorax sp.; assembly: GCA_031429925.1. Taxonomy (GTDB): domain Bacteria; phylum Pseudomonadota; class Gammaproteobacteria; order Burkholderiales; family Burkholderiaceae_C; genus JANMDU01. The sequence goes on along the minus strand of JANPAK010000091.1, from coordinate 780 downwards.
TTAGCGCCATCTGATCTGCTGAGAACCCTTCGATCAATTCAATCCCCAAGGCTCGCAATTGATCGCTCATGGGCGGATATACGCCTGAATCACAGCCTGTTACCTTGTGCCCCGCCTCGCGAGCAAGGGCCGCCAAACCACCCATGAAAGTGCCGCAAATGCCCAGGATATGAATATGCATGCCGCTATTCTAAAACAGCAACTATTGTTTTAATAGCATTCTGCGCTGGTTTAGTATAGGCAAACCGCCGATTTAATGTAAAACAGAGCATCTGCCGCGCCGACGCGCCAAGTTGGCAGATACCGATCAAGTTCTCAGGCGATCACTGAGAGATCAGGCGAGAAGCCTCAACCTGGTACTCAAAATAGCGCTGAAAGCTAAACACCAAGCTCGCCATCAAAATGGCAGCGCCGACCATTAATGAAAACACGATCGCACCTACCGTGAGCCAATTGGTCTGCCCCGCTTTGGCTTCTGGCTCAAGCGCGGCATTGAACTGTGCATTCCACTTCGGCGCCGTGGATAAGCCATACACGATGGCAGTCAATGCACAGCCGGCAATCGTAAAGCCCAGAAGCGGGATGAGCAGCCAACTAAGTTGATCGTCCTGACCCAATTGCTGAACCCGCTGCATGCCGTGAATACCCAATGCAGTGGGAATCGGCAGCAGCCAGCCCATCCAATCCAACAGGCCGTACAGATAAAAGCGGTGCAGGCCCAGCGGCCCGCCAATGAAGGTAAGCCACGCGGCAATCGTTTTGTTTTTGGTCATGCGGCTA
>JANPAK010000090.1:0-10879 GCA_031429925.1 Variovorax sp. | reverse complement strand
TATGGATTGGGTGCGACGACATGGGAAGTGATGTGGAATGTTGTGCTGCCCTACACCAAAGCCGGTGTGATCGGCGGCATCATGCTGGGCTTGGGGCGCGCGTTGGGCGAGACCATGGCGGTGACATTCCTGATTGGCAATTTCAACCAACTTGATTCCCTCAGCCTGTTCGAGCCTGCCAACAGCATCACCTCCGCATTGGCCAACGAGTTTGCTGAAGCAGGTGAAGGTCTGCACCAAGCTTCATTGATGTACCTCGGTTTGATCCTTTTCTTCATCACCTTCGTGGTGTTGAGCTTCTCAAAAATCTTGCTTTCGCAGTTGCAAAAAGGTGAAGGGGCCAAATCATGAGTGCAACCATGCCTAACACGATGGTGATGTCAACGCCCAAGCCGGCTTCCGCCGCTTCCCGCGCGTCTCGCTTTGCCAAGCGTAAATTGCTCAACCGAATCGTTTTGGTGCTCGCGCTATCCGCTATGAGCTTTGGCCTCTTCTGGTTGACGTGGATCCTTTGGGAAACCCTTCGCTTAGGGCTAGGTGGCCTGTCCATCGCGGTGTTCACGGAAATGACGCCACCACCCAACGATGCAGGAGGCTTGGCCAACGCCATTTACGGATCGCTTGTGATGGTCTCACTGGCCACTTTCGTGGGCACGCCGATCGGCATCATGGCCGGCGTGTATTTGGCGGAATACGGCCTGAAAAGCCGTTTGGCCTCAGTCACGCGCTTTGTCAACGATATTTTGCTTTCGGCACCTTCGATTGTGATTGGCTTGTTTGTGTATGCGGTGATCGTTGCGCAAGTGAAGTCTTTTAGCGCCGCAGCTGGCATTGTGGCCTTGGCTTTGATCGTGATTCCCGTCGTGATCCGCACCACGGAAAACATGTTGGCGCTGATTCCACCAGGCATGCGTGAGGCGGCTTACGCCCTCGGCTCACCAAAGTACCGCGTCATCTTGAGCATCACGCTACGCGCTGCGCGCGCGGGCGTCGTTACAGGCATTTTGTTAGCCGTTGCGCGCATTGCGGGCGAGACTGCACCCTTGCTGTTTACGGCGCTATCCAACCAATTCTGGACCAACGATTTACGTGAGCCCACGGCCAGTCTGCCGGTAACGATCTTCAAGTTTGCGATGAGTCCCTATGAAAACTGGCAAAAACTCGCTTGGGCAGGCGTGCTGATCATCACCACGGCAGTGCTCGCGTTGAACATTCTTGCTCGCGTGCTGACGCGTCAAAAGTAATCCTCCAACACAATATTCAGATACATCATGGAAAACACCAAGCCTCGCCTCCCCACTGAGCCTGCCAAGATGGTGGTGCGTGATCTCAACTTTTACTACGGTAAGTTTCACGCGCTGAAAAACATCAACATGACGATTCCCGAAAAGAAGGTGACCGCCTTCATCGGGCCGTCTGGCTGCGGAAAGTCCACTCTGCTGCGCACGATGAACCGCATGTTTGAGTTGTATCCCGACCAGCGTGCAACGGGCGATATCTCGATGGACGGAGAAAACCTGCTCACCAGCAAGCAAGATGTGGCTGTGCTTCGCGCCAAGATTGGCATGGTCTTCCAAAAACCCACGCCCTTCCCGATGTCGATCTATGACAACATCGCCTTTGGCGTCAAGCTCTTTGAAAACATGAGCAGCTCCGAGATGGATGATCGCGTCGAGTGGGCACTGCGCAAAGCAGCGCTTTGGGGCGAGGTCAAGGACAAACTGCAGCAAAACGGAGCAAGCCTTTCGGGTGGGCAGCAGCAGCGCTTGTGCATCGCAAGAGGTATTGCGGTGCTGCCGCAGGTCCTGCTCTTGGATGAACCGTGCTCCGCACTCGATCCCATCTCGACGGCAAAGATCGAAGAATTGATTGCAGAACTAAAAAACGACTACACGGTGGTGATCGTGACGCACAACATGCAGCAAGCGGCGCGTTGCAGCGATTACACTGCCTACATGTACTTGGGCGATTTGATGGAGTTTGGTGATACAGAAAGCATATTCTTCAAACCCGCCCGCAAAGAAACGGAAGACTATATTACGGGCCGTTTCGGCTAAAAGGGGAATTACCATGGCTGACAAACATCTCTCTACTCAATTTGATTCTGATCTGAATGCCGTCTCTGGCCGCCTGATGGAAATGGGTGGCTTGGTCGAATCGCAGATGCGTGGTGCGATTGAAGCACTCACGACCTTCAGCGCAGAAGCATCCGATCGCGTTATGACGGGCGAGCATCGCGTCAACTCGATGGAAATGCAGATTGATCACGATCTCACATCCATCATTGGCCGCCGTCAACCCACGGCGCGTGATCTGCGCCTGCTCATGGCCATCTCTCGCGTGACTGCCAATCTCGAGCGGATCGGAGATGAAGCCAATAAAATTGCTCGTATGGTCAAAAGCATCATCTCCGTTGGCGCAACGCGTTCTTTGCCATCCAGTGAGTTACGTGTTGCCCTTGAACTGGCCAGCGGTTTGCTGCGCAAGTCACTCGATGGTTTTGCGCGTCTGGACACTTCCACTGCGCTGGATATTCTCAAAGAAGACGACGCGATTGACCGCGAGTTCAATGGCTTTATCCGTAAGCTCGTGACTTACATGATGGAAGATCCACGCACCATCTCGCCTAGCCTCGATCTGCTGTTTGTCGCCAAGGCGCTGGAGCGCATTGGCGACCACGCCAAGAACATTGCTGAATCGATCATCTACATCGTTGAAGGCACCGATGTGCGCCACGCGTCGATTGATGAAATCGAATCGGCCTTGCGTTGATTTGAATCAGCATGAAACGACTTCGCGCACTGATTGTTGAAGACGAACCAGCCATCAGCGAGCTGCTGGCGATCAATCTTCGACACAACGGCTTTGAGCCAGTGATATGCATGGATGGCGAGCAGGCCCAGCGCGAGTTGGATGCAGTGTTGCCCGACATCGTGTTGCTCGATTGGATGCTGCCCGGTGCCAGCGGTATCGCACTCGCGCGCCAGTGGCGAAAATCTGAGCGTACGCGCCACGTGCCGATTCTTCTGCTGACAGCGCGCAGTGAAGAGAGCGACAAGATTCAAGGGCTTGACGCCGGTGCTGATGACTACATCACCAAGCCATTCTCAACGCAAGAACTGATGGCGCGCATCCGTGCCATTTTGCGCCGGCGCGCGCCAGAGCAAACAGCGCAAACGTTGAGCATCGCTTCGCTGGAGCTGGACGGTGCAACTCACCGTGTCAGCTGGCAAGGTGGGGAGTTGAAAGTTGGGCCGACTGAATTCAAACTGCTGCGCTACTTGATGGCTCATCCCGAGCGTGTGCATAGCCGTGCACAACTGCTTGACAAGGTTTGGGGCGATCATGTGTTCATTGAAGAACGCACCGTCGACGTGCATATCAAGCGCTTGCGTGAAGCACTGCAAGGCGCCGGTAGCATGATCGATACGGTACGCGGCGCGGGCTACCGTTTGACCGCACAAGTGTCCGCACAAGCGAGCTGATATGCTTCGCTCATGAGTCGACTCACTGCATTTTTGATCTCATTTTTCGCAGGATTTTTACCGGCGATCCTGCTGTTCTCACTCACGTATGCCGTGTGGGGTGGACTTGTTGGTATCCTTGCATGGCTGCTGTGGGACAGTTGGCGTTTGGCGCAGTTTGATCAGCAATTGCGTAACGCTCAAGCTGGGCTGCCGATGCAAGAGTCAAAAGGAACATGGGGTTTGCTCACGCAACGGGTGCGCCACCTGCTGCGTAGCCGTGACCAGCAATTGCAACAAAGCGACCAACGATTGCAAGATTTTCTCTCCGCCATTCAGGCTTCGCCCAATGGCGTATTGCTGCTTGATGCGCAAAACCGCATTGAATGGTGCAACCAAACTGGCGCACAGCTGCTGGAGATTGATGCGCAGCGCGATTTGATGCAACACATCACCAATCTCGTGCGCGCGCCAGAATTCTCTGAATACTTGCAAGAAGGCGATTTCTCTCACGATGTGGTTTTTGAAACACCCAGCAGCACGGCTCAGCGTCCAAAGCGAATTTCTGTGCAGTTGCATCGCTATGGCTCGAATGTGCAGGGCAATATCTCGCGCCTCCTAATGCTGATGCGCGACATCACAGCGCTCGAATTGGCGGAAGTACAGCGCCGGGATTTTGTGGCCAACGTCTCGCATGAAATCCGCACGCCTCTCACGGTACTTTCGGGCTTTATCGAAACCCTGCAAAACCTGCCGCTCGATGAATCGCAGCGCAGCCGCTATTTGGGGTTGATGCAGGAGCAAAGCCAGCGCATGCAGAGCTTGGTGAGTGATTTGCTCACGCTCTCTCGCTTAGAAGCCAGCCCTGCGCCGAGCTTTGAAACCACGCTGCCCGTGAGCCAGCTCATGTCGCAATTGGAGCGCGATGCGCGCGCCATGATGCAGGTGATGGATTTGCCGGGCAACAACACGCACCGCCTGCATTTCTTCTGCGAGGCCAGCGCATATCAGTTGATCGGCGACAGCACCGAGCTGATCAGTGCGACCAGCAATCTCGTGCAAAACGCGCTGCGTTACACGCCGTCCGGTGGCTCTGTCGATGTGAGTTTGACTTTGCTCTCTGATGGCCGCGCTGAATTTGCCGTGCAAGACACTGGCGCAGGTATTGCGCCCGAGCACCTGCCCCGCCTTACGGAGCGTTTTTACCGGGTAGATCGCAGCCGCTCCCGCGAGAGTGGTGGCACGGGCTTGGGTCTGTCGATCGTCAAGCATGTGGTGCAGCGCCATGGTGGCGAACTCAAGATTAGCTCGGAACTGGGCAAAGGCTCGCGTTTTGCGTTTACGCTGCCCGCGAATCGCGTCGCAATCACCAAGCTGCGACTGGCTGCCTGAGCCGCAAAGCAAAACGCTATCTGGTCAATCGCCAGATGCGCCACTGAAACGCGCTTGCCGCAATACACAGCGCGATTGCGCCGACCAGCCAAAACGCAGCCGGCGTTTGCCAAGCGGTCACGCTTCCAAAGCCTTGGTATGCGAGCGCAAAGCCGCCACCCAATCCCAAGCCCCACAGCGCAAAGCCATAGACGACCAAGGGCATCACCGTGATACGCCAGCAGCGCAGCAAGAAGCAGCCAATCGTCTGCCAAGCATCGGCCACGTGATAAACCGCCACAAAGAGCAGCAAGCCTGCGCCCAGGTTGGCCACTTGGGGACTGGTTGAGTACAACTGCGAAATCTGTACAGCTAGCAACGCGACGCTGCTGCTGGACACCAGCGCCACGCCGACCGTCAGGCCTATCGCCGCGCGCGCCAAGCGCGCGGCCTGCACCCGATCGCCTGCACCCATCCAATACGAAACCCGCGCACAACTGGCAATGGAAAGCGACAGTGGCAGCATGAACAAGACCGCCGCCATGCTGGCCGCGATTTGATGCGAGGCCGTTGCCAAAATGCCCATGCGAGCCACCAGTAGCCCCATGAGTGCATAGGAAGTGACCTCCACCATGCTGGCCAAGCCAGCAGGAACGCCCAGCGATGCGTAAGCCTTCAAGCGCAGCCAATGCGGTGCTTCAAAACAAGAAAACAGCGCTAGCGGCTTGTACATGTCAAGCTTGCGCAGCGCCACCAGAGCGGCAGCAAACAGCAAACAGTTCACCAGGAAGCTCGCCCAAGCGCAGCCAACCACCCCCATTGAAGGTAGTCCCGCGCCGCCAAACACAAACCACACCGTGATCGGTATCTTAAAAGCGAGCGAAGCGATTTGCAGCAACATCACGATACGCGGTGCACCCAGCGATTGATTGAGCGATGAAAACATCCGAAAGCCAATCGTTGGGATCAGGGCCCAGCCCAAGATACTCAAGTATTGCTCCGCACCCGGACGCAGCTTCTCGGGCACCCCAAACAGCGCCAAAAAGAAGCCCGACTGCATCATCACCGCCATGCCCAGCAGCATCAGTGCCACGCCCAAATACAGCGACTGGCGGAACGCGCTGCCCAATTCCAATGGCTTTTTTGCCCCATGCAGCTCTGAATAGATCGGTATGAGCGCCTGCATCACGCTCATCAAACTCACATAAATGCTGATGAAAATGCTTGACGCCACGGCCAGTGTGGCAAGCGCCTCATCTGAGTAGCGCCCGGCCACCACAGCATCCGTCACGCCGTAGGCAATTGCGGCCAACTGACCCACAACAATCACTTGCGCATGGCGGCCAATCACGCCAAGCTCGCTACTGATCGAAGGCGCCGTCGCCACGGCTGCCTCGTTGACACCGCCTGACGGTCGCCTCATGAAGGCTTGCGCTTGTAGACCACCAGAGTTTCTGAGTCAGCGGAACCGCGGCGACGAAAACTCTGCAGGATCTGCCAATCGTTAAGCACAACATCGCGCGCACCCTCGGCGTCTGCGATCATCCACACGCAACGAGATCTCAATGCCATATCGATTGCAAATTGGCCATGCAAACGCAAAGCAACTTGCTGGGCTGGCGACAAGCCCCTGCCAGCAATGCACTCACCGCGTTGGAACCCTTTTGCTTCGAGAAACTGCACCAGTCGCGCAACCGTTGGCGCATAGCTTCGACCTTGGTTCAAGATGGGCATCCACAGTGTAGTCAGTAAGACCCATAGCACCACTGCACCAGATGCAGGTAACACCAGAGACTTCCACAAAGCTGCTCGATGTCTGCCAATGCGCCACATCAGCACAGCAACCCAAGATAGGGTAGCAATCACGGCAATCGTCAATGTAAAACCAGAGAAATGGTTTTCAAATCCTGGAAGTAGTCGATTCACGTTTTGAGCCGGCTTGGCTGGAAAGCCCCAGTGCAGCGACGTATAGACGCCCCAAATTGCAACGGCACAAAGCGAAAAGAACAAAAGCGTGAACCAATCCACCAAGGCCGAAACGCTCCGATGCAAGGTTGGCAGAGCCATGGCGGCCAAGCAAGCAAGCGCCGGCAATGCCAGTAAAAGCGTTCGATCAGCGCCCGGGCGAATGACTGTGGCAATCACCATCACCAACACCACCGCCAACGGCCAAGCAATATGGAGATGACGCCAAGACCGCCGCCAGCGCCATAGCGCCAACAACGCCAGTGGCCAGGCCGGCCAAGTAAACCAAACCCACAACTGCCCCAGACGCTTCCATTCACCTAAGCTGCTCGGCCATTGCCCCATCCGAGCATGCCACTGATCAAGGGCATAGGCACAGGCAGCAGCGGCCAAACCGCTGGCCAAAATCAGGAGTGCCCACTGCCCGGTCCCGCGCTGCGCATCCTGCCAGCGCTCCTCAAGGTTCGCCCTGCTCAGCGTCGCTCTGCTCAGCAAGCGGACCAGCGCCGCGACGCTGGCCGCCGCCAAGCCAAAAGCGGGAGCGCCTGAAAATGCCAAGCCAAAAGTGGCAACCAGCAGCGCAATCGTCGGCACCCAAACACGAATCGAAGAGGCTGCGACGGCATAAAACAGCAGCGCGGAGAACGCCAATTGCGCCGCTGAGGGAGTGGTTTCATGGGAAAGCTGCGCCAAACCCAGCATGGCAATCAAAGCCAGCAAAGCACCATCAGCTAGGCTGCGTGCGTAATCCACCGGATCGGCTTCACCGCCGAATGCAAAAGCAACGGGCTGCGCTGCAGGCATTCGGGCGAGGTAGTAAGTCCCATACCAAGTCGCGACCAAGGTCAGCGCCAAGAGCAAGCCAAATGGCACACGAGCAGCCATATCGACATCCACCCAACTTGGCGCAAGCTGAATGGCCCAAGCGCCCAACCAATAGGGCAACAATGCCGGCGCCTCAATCGCCTGACCATAGAGCTGCGGTGCCCACCAATCGGTCTGGCCTGCTGCCAATTCGATCATCACGCCCAACGCGGTGATGTCGGCGTTTTTCCAAGGCTCTCGACCAATGAAGCCAGCCAAGACATAGGCGATACACAGGACAGCCAAGACCCAACGCGGCATAGCACGAACCGCCTCCTGATTGACGATGGCGGGGCTGGGTGGGCGCTGAACAGTGGTCATCAGTGGCAAAGCGAGAAAAAAGGCAGCCCGGTTACCCGGCCTGCCTTCGCATTGTGGCTGAAAGACTGCTTACTTGGCAGCAGGAGAAGTCCGCGCAAAGCGGTTACGGAATTTCTCAACGCGCCCGCCCATGTTGTCGACAGACTTTTGTGTGCCTGTGTAGAAGGGATGCGATTCGCTGGAAGTGTCTAGCTTGTACAACGGCATCTCTTTGCCATCGTCCATCTTGATCATTTCCTTAGTGTTCACGCAAGAGCGGATCACAAATTTAGCGTTGTTGGACAAATCCACGAAGCAAACTTCGCGGTATTTTGGGTGAATGCCTTCTTTCATGGGAACCTCATCAGAGTGGGTAGCCGCGCAACTCTGGGTGTCCGGCGTGGACACTCGGGGAAACAGAGCGCGTACTTATCCAGTAGCAAAGCCTTAAATTATAGCGTTTTTTGCGTATGCTCACGACACTCAGCCAGTTCAAGGATAGCGTCGCCCCAAAAGCTCCGCAACACAAACAGGTTTGTCCTGACCCTCACGTTCGATCTTGACTTCCCAGGCCATCTGATAACCCCGTCGCCCACCCGGACCATCGACGCCCTCGCAAGACAGCAGTGTCAATCGGCCTCTTAAACGACTACCAACCGGCACGGGCGCCATGAAGCGTACTTTGTTCAAGCCATAGTTCACGCCCATATGGTCCTGCTTCACACTCACGGAAGCATCAAAAAACTTCGGGATCAGCGAAAGCGTAAGAAATCCATGGGCAATCGGTGCCCCGAAAGGGCCTGCCTTCGCCCGCTCTGGATCAACATGAATCCACTGGTGGTCGCCGGTTGCTTCGGCGAACTGATTGACCTGCTCTTGGGTGATGACGGTCCAGTCACTCACCGCCACTTCTTGCCCCACTTGGGCAGCCAGATCGGCCACAGTTTCAAAGATCTTCATTTATTGGTCCAAAAACTTGCACAGCGGCTTCCACTGCTCGAGGTCTTTTTCAACCCGACTTGGTGCGACATCCCACAAACTCAGTCCGCGCGCAGCTAAATGAATGTAGTTTTGAGTATCTCGAAGGTCGCCAAGCACCGGCAAGCCCAGGCTGCTGACAAACTCGTGGAGTTTGTCAGATGCGATGGTGCGTGAATCCACACGCATCCCGACAATGCCGACTTGTAGACTGCCAGCTCTGTTGTGTTGCGCCAGTTCATCTAAAAACGCGCGGGTGGCGAAGATGTCGAACACACTGGGCTGCAGCGGAACAATCACCTTATTTGCCAGTTTCATCACATCTTTAAAGCGCCATCCATGCAAGCCGGCAGGCGTATCGAGCACCACATGGGTTGTGCCCTTTGGCGGCTTAGCAATTAAGTCCGCTGTGATGTCCCAGGTGCTGATGGGTCTGGCCGCCGGTGGACGTAGGCCTAGCCAGAGCTTGGAGGACTGCTGACGATCAGCATCGCCAAGCATGACCGCGTGGCCCTGCGACGCGAAGTATCCAGCGATTTGGGTTGACAGAGTGGACTTCCCCACACCGCCCTTAGGATTAGCAACGACAACAACTGGCATCTTCAAACTCCTCAGGCCAAGCTCAGAATGATCAGGTGATATTACCCAAAAAACAAAACGACCCAGTTGGGTCGTTTTTTTACGAGTCATGCAGCCCTTTACCGAAATTTGGACTGCGGCACGGTCTTGAGATCACCCGGCAAGCTACTGATGTAGCTGGCCATGGCCTTCAATTCAGCGTTGGAGTATTGCTTAACAAGCCCGGCCATCACGCCATTGGAGCGACCAACCTTCGCGTTGCCTTCAATCTTATAAGCCTTCAGCGCAAAAAATAAGTAATCGGCGTGCTGACCGGCAATCTTGGGGTAGCCAGGGTCAATGGGTTTCGCGAAATTCGCCCCATGGCAAGAAATGCAAGCGCCCTTCGTGAGCAAAGCTCCCACAGCGGCCGAGGGCTCTTTCGCGGCTTTTTCGGGCAAGGTGGCCCCCGCAATAACGCCGTGCTGACTGTAATATGCGGCCAAATCTGCCATGTCCTGCTCATTCAAGCTGCCTGCGATGCCCATCATCGAAGGATGTTTGCGTTCACCCTTCGCGTACCCAGCCAGCGTGTTAGAAATGTATTTGGCAGACTGACCTGAGATCATCGGCGCTTTGTAAATTTCAGGAAAACTGGCTTGATAGCCAACGATGCCATGGCAACCAATACACATCGCTGCCTTGGCTTTGCCAGCTTTGGCATCCCCCTTGACCTCCTGCGCGGTGGCGACGAAGGTCACGGATGAGACAACAACAGCGAGTGCGGCGACGAGTAACTTGTTCATTTTGCGTACAGAATGGAGGGGCGTTTGGTCAATCGCCAAACTGCCTCGAATTATAGCTGTGGGCAAACCCTGCCCCAACCCAGATCGCACAACTCGACTATGAAATACCAAGGCTCCCAAGGCTACGTGGCCACCCCCGACCTCATGCTGGCCGTTAATGCCGCTATCACGCTCAAGCGCCCGCTGCTGATCAAAGGCGAGCCCGGCACTGGAAAAACCATGCTCGCAGAGGAAGTTGCTTCAGCCTTGAACATGCCTTTACTGCAATGGCACGTGAAATCCACCACCAAGGCGCAGCAAGGCCTGTACGAGTACGATGCGGTCAGTCGCCTGCGCGATTCGCAGCTCTCAGATATCGATGGCGGCGAGCGTGTGAAGAATATTCATAACTACATCGTCAAGGGCGTGCTGTGGCAGGCTTTCACCGCAGATCAGCCCGTCGCGCTGTTGATCGACGAAATCGACAAAGCTGACATCGAGTTTCCCAACGATCTGCTGCGCGAGATTGATCGCATGGAGTTCTTTTGTTACGAAACACGCGAGCTAATCAAAGCGAAAACTCGTCCGTTGGTG
>JANPAK010000089.1:0-7820 GCA_031429925.1 Variovorax sp. | reverse complement strand
TCAGGCTGGTGGCGAGCATGCCGCCCACATCAATGGTGGCATCTTTGCCGATATACACGCCACCGGCGTTTTGCAGCCACACTTGGCCGTTGGAAGACATGCGGCCCAAAATTTGGCTGGCCTGCCCGCTGGTGGTGACTTGGTTAAGAGCCACCGAGCTGGAGCTGGGCTGATTGAAGGTGACGCTGGCTTCGGTGCCGATGTTAAAGGTGGACCAATTCAGGATGACTTTGCTGGAGGCCTGATTCACCGTCATGGCGTTGCCCAGGGTGTTGATGCCGGCCTGCCCTGCGGCCACGCTGCCGCCAGTGGGCAGCGCATTGGGCGCGAGGCCTTGCGCAGCAGCCATACCGGGCCACACGAGAACTTGACCGCCAAAGATACCAATCAAGAATTTGAGCAGCATCGACAGGCGCTTGCGCGGGCGGAAGGTGTATGTCATTTTGCGGCCACCGGTGCGCACGGTGAAGCTAGTTGCTTTTTGCGGGGCTTCTGTTGTTTTTGTCATGGTTTTCGACTTCCCGAGGGAGTTGCTGCTGTCTGCGGATGCGTTGGAGAAATTAGAGGTATTCATGTCAGTGCTCGCTCATGATCAGAATTGCGTGACGGCTTGGAACCAGAGGCGGCCGCGATCGTTTTTGCCATCAGCATCGACGAAGTTGGGGGCGATGGCACCGGGGTTGTTGCCAATCTTTTGCGCCCAGATCGTGCGAAGCTGGAATGCGCCGGATTTTGTGATGTTCAGACCCACACCCCAGCCGTTGAGCTCATAGTTGTTGGGCACGGGGCCAACGCCGCCAAAGGGTGTGCGATTGACTTTGATGCCGCCGTGGTCAAGGAACAAAAAGGTTTGCCATAGCAAACTACCTTCCATCGGGAGATCAGCGCGCAATTCAATTTGCGCGATATAACCCTGATCGCCACTGGCTTCGCCGCCGGGATAGCCGCGCACGCCTTGCGAGCCGCCTAAGGTGAAGCGCTCAGCGCTATCCAAATTCTTGCCAGCGAGCTGGCCAATCAAGCCACCATACAAGCTGAATCGGTCTGACAAGCGTTGGGTGCGCGAGAGCTGATATCCAAACTTTCTGAAGCTACCTTCGGCCTTGGGGCCGCCCGCATCAACGATGGCGCCCAGCGTGTCTTTGATGTCGAGCCGCCCGGTGACCAGGGAAACGTTAGCCACATTGGCACCGCCGCCGACCCAACTGTCGCGCGATTGATAGGAGCCACCCAGCGTGAGCACATTGAGCTCTCGCTCGCCTGGGGCAGCGATATTGTTTTGGTTGACCTGCTGCTTGTTGTCAAAGTTGGCGTTGACATAGATGCTGCGCTCACGTTGGCGCTCCAAAGGATAGGAGCCAAACACGCTCAGCATGGTGCTGGCGCCGGTGGGGTTAAAGCCCAACTGGCAGCACACTTCGAATATCACGCGTGAGGCTGCCACACCTAGGCGGCCGCCCTGATTGCCGACCGGGATCTGATAGCTGCCGCGCACCGTGGACAGATCCTTGTTGGACTTCATCAGCCGCAAGCTGCCTTGATCGCCCATGCCCAGCGGGCTGTTGAAGTTGAGCGTGGCGCCTAAGCGGGTTACGCCGGTAAAGCGGCTTCCGTAATTGTCGATGTCGACGCTGGCAGAAAACAGGCTGCCCTCAACGGTGTTGAGCGTGACGTTGGTCTCGCCGGTGTTGGTGCCCGGATCTAAACTAATGCCAGCGTTGATGCCGGGCAGGTCATTGGCTAACAACGCGGCTCTTTCCAGCGACTTCTCGTGAACCACGGAACCGGCAGGCACATTGGCGTTAAGCACGCCCTGCACAACGCTGGCTTGCGTGCGCACCGTGCCAGATTGCTTGACCTCTGCTTTGCCCACCACGCCTTCGAGCACAGCAATTTCAATAATGCCATCCTTGATTTCTTGCTGAGGCAGATAGGCTCGCGCCACAAAGTAGCCTTTGCTGCGGTAAAGGTTGCTCACGTTATCGGCCACGACTTGAAGCTCATTGAAACCCAAGCGCTTGCCTAGGCTTTCGATGATCAATATCTGCAGATCGGTCTCAAGGATTTGCGAATTGCCGCTAAAGCGCACGCCATTGAGCGTCATGGCGAAACCATTGGCAGGACGCAAAACTGGACGCACCTCTTGCGCTTTTGGCAAGGTGGGATCGGCCTTGGGCATGCTCGGCGCCGGGCGATTGACCTCGCGAGAAATCTGCCCTGCATCGGGCACCACTTGCGCGCCAGCTTGCCCTGCCAGAAACACCGCGCCAAACACGATTGCCGCGAGCATCACGGATTTGGAAAGATCACTCAGTGCCGGTGATGGAGAAGATCGCATGATGAGCACCTTTTCAGACGTCGAAGACCGATGATCAGACTGTTTTTTATGATTGATTTGCTTAGCCAAAGGACACCTCAGATGGAATCGGTGATGAAAACAAAAGTGGGCGAAATGCCGAATCGGCAAAACGACTCCGAAAACCGAACGACACTCCAACAGGAATAGCGTGAAAAAATTCCCGAATTCGAAACCTGTCAAAACCAAAAAGTAAGGGTTTTAGGTCAAAATTACCTAAGAAAAAAGTATTACTTTTGCGTAAAGGCAACAAGCTGATACTGTGGCTGGCGAGCTCAAATCGCCCGTGCCCAGGCGATGGCTGCCTAGACTGCGGCGAAATCACTCGACTTTCACTAACGTTGTGAAACATCCAACTACCCCTTAAAACCAGCCATGCGCCCAAACCCTACCCATTTATTCTCAAAAATTAATACTAAAGAATTATTTTTTTACGCTAAATGTCCATTTAAACCCACAAAGACCTGTTTGCAATTGTGTGAATTAATCTTCGTTTCTACCACCAATCGGTGGCAAATTCATGTTCTTTTACATTTGTAAAAAGACGGGCCTTGGGCATTAAAAAAGTTGCATTCACGGCGTTTTTTTGCTAGGCGAGCAAACAGCTCACGCTGAGCGCTTAGGCGCTGAGCTTGATCCAACCCAGTTCGTGAAACTGGCTCAGGTTAGCCTGCGAAGGCTCCGCCGCCAACTCTCGATGGATGTGGCCTTCATCTAGCCCAGCCAACAACTGACGCGCAGCCGCATCTAGGTGGACCGCTCTGTGCTGACATGACACCAAATAAGGTGTATCTGCTCGAGACGCATCGCGGCGCAACCAATCGGGCGCTTGGAGCGCGGGCAAATCGGCGCAAAGCTGGGGCGGTTCGCGCCAAGCCGCAAGCAAGCCAAGCAGCACGCATTCATGCAGCACACTGACCGCCTCTGGGTGCGATCGCATCAGCGCGCTCGCCTCAACCCAAAGCGGCACATTGGGCTGGCACACGAGCTGCTGCAGCACTGTGGCCGCTTCATCGCTGACCGAGAACGGCATGCCGCTGGCTGCAACAAAGGCCTGCTGGCCCGCCACACCGCCAGAGCCCCTCGTTAGATCAGCAACGATATGCAAACCTTGCAGCCCCTGCGCCGACCAAGGCTCTAGCGGGGAAACCAATCGCTGCGACACTTGCGCCGACAGCCAAAGGCTGCTGCGATAGGTGCGGGCGTTGGCAAAATCAAGGTATTGCTCAAAGCGCAGCGGATCGCCACCAGCGATGTCGATCAAAGTCTGTGTAGCTTGCCCAACACTGCCGGGCCAAGCGTGTGGCAAGCTCGCCTCCGACAGAAACTCAAATCCGGCCGCACGGGCCTGACTCACCATTTGCATGAAATACAACGGCCGGTTGTCTCCGGAAAGAAACTCATGAAATAGCAAGCCGGGCACGGCTTGCGAAGCGGCTAGCGCTTCAGCCTTCAAGCTTAGGCCGTAGCCCGGCGCCATGCCTTGGTTGTCTTGTGGCGCAAGTTGCGCTACGAGGCTTAAGCCATCGCGGACAGTTTGTACTTGCAGCGGGCCGGGCATTGCTGCGTTGCTAGGTGCATGGAACTGGGCAAAGTCTTGGGCGACCTCACGGTGCTTCCAGCCGGGATAGGTGTTGTAGCTGATGTGTGCAACGCCCTGCGGCGCGAGGTGCTTGGTGAAGATTTGCCAAATGGCATCGCGAACCAGGTCAGGCACGACGTAATACACGCCTTGGCACACGATGTAGTCGAATTGACCGCCGAAGGCCTCTGCCGCTTCAATGGCACTTGAAGGCAAACCCAGTGCGAGATCGCCGGCGTGCAGGCTGACATTGGTCAAGCCAAGATCACGAATACGTTGCATGCCGCGTTCGATCTGGCCTGCCGCCAGATCCACGCCAATGAGCTGCATGTTTGGATAAAAGCATGCGAGGCCGATGGCGTGCCCTCCGGAGCCACAACCTAGATCAAGCACCCGCGCTGTGCTCACCGGCGGCGCTGTGTAGCCGCGCAGCTGAGCCGTGGCGGCAAGGCGAGCGGGATGCAAATGCTCGAAGGGATACGACTCGTAGGGGACGAGATCGTAGGAGCTGGCTGCGGAGTTGGGATTCATGGTTTGAGAAGAGCTATAAATTTGATAGCGTACTGCGCATATTTTGTATGGCCTATATGCGCAAAATGCTTATGTTTTTGCGCCCAAAGCCACTGCCAGATGCTTTTGCAGCGCAAGCTCTTGCGCATTGGGCTCGCTCTTTGTATCCCAGCCCGCCAAGTGCTGCTCAGCGATGTCGACCAGTGCGCTGATCCAAGGCTGGGAATCGTTCAAGCAAGGGATGTAGCTAAATTCTTTGCCGCCGGCATGCAAGAAGGCTTCTTTCGCTTCCATGGAGATTTCCTCCAAGGTTTCTAAGCAATCCACGGGAAAGCCGGGGCAAATGACTTCAACGCTCTTCACACCTTTTTGCGCCATCTCAATCAGCGTGGGCTCGGTGTAGGGCTCAAGCCACTTGGCTTTGCCAAAGCGCGATTGGAAGGTGACTTTGTATTGGTCTTTGGATAGGCCCAAGCGCTCAGCGAGCAAGCGGGCGGTTTTGTAGCATTCGCAGTGATAAATATCGCCCAACTGCAAACTGCGCGCGGGTACACCGTGAAAGCTCATCACCAGTTGCTCCGCCCTGCCCTGCTGTCCTTGCCCGTTCCTCTGCCAGTGGCTGCGTACGCGTTGCACCAAAGCTTCAATGAAGGCCGGATGATCGTGGTAGTGGTTGACGAAACGCAGCTCGGGCACGGTGCGCGTCTTGGCAGCCCAGGTGTAGACGGCATCAAACACGCTGGCGCTGGTGGCGCCGCTGTATTGGGGATACAGAGGCAAAATTAAAACGCGCTTGAAGCCTTCGGCCTTGAGCGCTTGCAGTTGGCTCGGGATGCTCGGATTGCCATATCGCATGCCTAGCAACACGCGCACGCGGTGGCCGCGCTGAGCAAGGCTGCCTTGCAAGAGCAGCGCATTTTTCTCGCTCCACACTTTTAGCGGCGAGCCCCCACCCTGGCCTTCTTTATCGGGAGCTATCCAAATGCTTTCGTATTTTTTGGCTGATTTAGCAGGACGAACGCGCAGAATGATGCCATGCAAGATCAACCACCAAATGGGCTTGGGAATCTCCACGACTCGGTGATCGCTGAGAAACTCTCCCAAATAGCGGCGCAGCGCACTCGCGGTGGGTGCATCTGGCGTGCCAAGATTGCACAGCAAGATGGCCGTGGTCGATTTGTACTGATTTTGACTACCATGGGAAAATGCGGGTTCGGTTTGAAATTTCATCCTGCTATTCTCTCAGCATCATGTTGAACTTAGAAAAAATCAGGGCGATTTCCTTAGACTTAGACGATACGCTTTGGCCCATTTGGCCGGTGATCGAGCGGGCCGAGAAATCCCTGACGGCTTGGCTAGGTCAGCACGCGCCGATGACGGCGGCATTGTTTGCCTCTCCGAATGCTTTGCGCGAGATTCGGCAGTACATGCACGATGTCGTGCTGAAGAACAAGCCAGAGATGGCGCATGCCTTGGGTGCGATCCGCAGGGAATCCATTCGTTTGGCCCTTTATCGCGCGGGTGATGATCCGATGCTGGCTGAGCGAGCGTATGCGGTGTTTTTTGCGGCTCGCAACCAGGTCGAATATTACGAAGACGCTTTGCCTGCCTTGAAGCTGCTGTCGGCGCGCTATCCACTGGTGTCGATCTCCAATGGGAATGCGCAGTTAGATTTGGTGGGCATCGCGCACTACTTTCAAGCGGCGGTGAGCGCCAAGAGCACCGGCATTTCCAAGCCTGATCGCAGAATTTTTGAGGCTGCAGCGCAGGCATTGGGTGTTGCGCCTCACGAGGTGCTGCATGTGGGTGACGATACCGCTGCCGACGTGGTCGGCGCGCTAGAGGCTGGCATGCAGGCCGTGTGGCTGAATCGACAGGACAAGCTCTGGCCGCATGAAGGCACAGAGCCGACCCTTGAAATCACTTCGCTGGCAGAGCTCACGGCGCTGCTTCCGAGTGCGGTTTGACCACAGATTTTTTGCCAGAATTGCCTGTTAGGCCATATAAAATATGCGCAAAATGCTCTGTTTTTTATAGCGTGTATTGATTCCCATGCTCTCCTCACATTTCATTGACACCCTGCGACAGCACGTCGGCGCAGCGAACGTACTCACCGCAGATACGCCTGATGCACTGAGCGCTTACGAGCAAGACTGGCGCGGCCGGCAACGCGGTCGCTGTCTGTGCGTGGCGCGGCCGGGCTCGGCAGCTGAGGTGGCGGCGATTGTGCGCGCTTGCCTCGACGCGCGCGCGCTGGGGCTGGCCGTGAGCATCGTGCCGCAAGGCGGAAACACGGGCATGGTCGTGGGCTCAACGCCCGATGAGTCAGGCATGCAAGTGGTGCTGAGTTTGCGGCGAATGAACCGAGTGCGTCGCCTTGATGCCGCGAACCTCACGATCACCGTCGAAGCGGGCTGCATTTTGCAAAATGTGCAACAAGCGGCGCAGGAGGCTGGCTTTCTGTTTCCGCTCTCACTCGCGGCTGAGGGCAGCTGCACCATCGGCGGCAATCTCGGCACCAACGCGGGCGGCACGCAGGTGCTGCGCTATGGCAACACGCGTGACCTGTGCCTGGGGCTAGAGGTGGTGACGGCTCAAGGAGAGCTTTGGGAAGGGCTGACAGGCCTGCGCAAAGACAACACCGGCTACGACCTGCGCCATCTGATGATTGGCAGCGAAGGCACGCTGGGCATCATCACCGCAGCGACGATGAAGCTCGTGCCACAACCAGCGGCCAGCCTCACGGCTTGGGCAGCTCTGCCTAGCCTGCACGCTGCTTCTGATTTTTTAGGTTTGGCGCATCAGAAATTGGCCAGCAGCTTGACCGGCTTTGAAGTGATGGGGCAGTTTGCGCTCTCGCTGGTGGTCAAACACTTTCCGCAGCAAAAAATGCCTCTATGGCCGGGAAGTAGCAGCGAATCACCCTACTCTGTGGTGCTCGAATTGTCTGATTCAGAGAACGAGCAGCATGCCCGCGCCATGCTTGACGCACTGATGGAGCAAGCGCTAGAAAGCGAAATCATCAGTGATGCGGTGATCGCGGAAAGCATCGCCCAAGCACAGGCGCTGTGGCATATCAGAGAGAGTATCCCTCTGGCGCAAGCTCAAGAGGGGCTGAATATCAAGCACGACATCTCGCTACCCGTCTCTCAAATTCCAGCGTTTTGTGACGTCACCGATGCCTTGCTGCGCCAAGCGATTGCTGGCGTGCGTTTGGTGAATTTTGGGCACTTGGGCGATGGCAATTTGCACTACAACGTGCAATGCCCGAAAGGCGCTAACGTGCAAAGATTTTTGCTCGACCATGAAGCTCAAATCAACAAAATCGTCTACGACAGCGTCCTTTCGCATGGCGGCAGCATCAGTGCTGAG
>JANPAK010000088.1:0-3645 GCA_031429925.1 Variovorax sp. | reverse complement strand
GACCTGCGCCCGCTTAAAGAAACCAGCGGCGTGAGCGCTGAAGACGTGGCCAAGCGCCTGATGGACTACGGCTTTCATGCGCCTACGCTCAGCTTTCCAGTCGCCGGCACGCTGATGGTGGAGCCAACTGAGAGCGAAGACTTGAAAGAAATCGACCGCTTCATCAGCGCCATGATTTCGATTCGCCAGGAAATTGCACAAATTGAAAACGGCGTCTGGCCGCAAGACAACAACCCGCTCAAACATGCACCGCACACAGCGGCAAGCGTGGTGGCCGCAGAATGGAACAAGCCGTATTCGCGTGAGGTAGCGGCCTTCCCTACTGCAGCTCTCAAAACATCGAAATACTGGCCAACCACCGGGCGGGTAGACAACGTGTACGGCGACCGCAATTTGGCCTGCAGTTGCATCCCTGTGAGCGAGTACGCTTGATGGCCGCCGAAATCATCACGCGGCGCGTGGACTATGACAAGCCAGACGACCGCGCCGCGCTCACCGCCCTGCTCGACCACTACGCCCGCGATCCCATGGGCGGCGGCTCTGCACTCGCGGCCGATGCCCTTGCGCGCCTGTGCGACGACCTCGCCCGGCGCTCCTTTGCCTTCAGCTTCATTGCCTGGGGTACCGTGCCTCAAGGCGAGCAAGCCGTTGGCCTCGTGAACTGCTTCGAAGGCTACAGCACCTTCAAAGCCCAACCTCTGATCAACATCCACGACATCATTGTCCACAGCGATTGGCGCGGACAAGGTGTTGGTCAGTTGCTCATGAGGGCTGTTGAAGCAGAAGCCTGCGCACGCAAAGCCTGCAAAATCACCCTAGAAGTACTCACCGGCAACCATGTCGCTATGAAAAGCTACCAACGCTTTGGCTTTGCGCCCTATGCGCTTGACCCAGCAGCAGGCACGGCGACATTCATGCAAAAGTGGCTTTGACTACTTGACCGTTACCCGCATTTCCAAATGCAAACTACTCAGCCCTTGCTCGTTGATGCGGGAGAGAATGCCACTCATGCCGCCATGCTGCGCGTCTTCAATTTGCGCAATAGTGATCCATTCATTCATCTGAATAGGCAAGGTGGTGGAAACCTTGGATTGACGTGCGCCCTGCGCAACCGTCACGCTGATTTCAACTTCTGCCACCTCGTCGCCATACCATAGCGGACGGGCCGTGAATCCGCTGCTGCGCTCAATGAGCACTGACGTAGGCACCATGTGCAAGGCATCCTTGTAAACCAAGACCTGTACCACGCGCATTGGTACAGTTTGCCCAAGAGAGAAGCTCACGCTGCGGCCATTGAGCACCAAAGCTTGCTGCTGGAGATCACGGCTTTGAGTCGTGCGGCTTTGGTCGATACCGACAACAGCTTCTCCACGCGAATTGCCAGGCTGCAAGATCACGCGGCCTTGGGCATCCGTGCGGCTGCGCTGGGTTACATCATTTCCGATTTGGCGGACTTCAATTTGCAGATTGCGCACCGGCAGCACAGCAGGATTGGCCTGCGCTTGAATCGCTATCATTTTGGGAGCATTCCGCGCAGACTCTGTTTCGGCGATTACCCAAAAAGGCTTTAAAAGTACGCTGAAAAAAGCGACCAGAGCGATGTAGCGGCGCGAAGTCATATCAGCTCAGCACCGCAGCATCACGCGATTCCGACAAACCATCAAAGCTGCTTAGCACTGAAGGTATCGCAGCTTTTTACACTGCCCGTTTGAATGCCTTGATTAAACCAACGCATACGTTGTTGACTGGTACCGTGGGTGAAGCTGTCGGGCACGATGCGCCCTTGACTTTTTTGCTGCAACGCATCATCGCCGATTTGCTGGGCGGCGTTCATGGCTTCTTCGATGTCGCCCTTCTCCAACCACGGCCTACCTTGCGCAGCATACTTTTTCTGGGTGTGGTGTGCCCAAACGCCAGCATAGCAATCAGCCTGCAATTCGAGGCGCACAGACATCTGATTTTGCTCGCGCTCACTGATCTTGCCGCGCATCGCATCCACTTTGCCACTGGTGCCCAGCACGTTTTGTACGTGATGGCCGACCTCATGCGCAATCACATAGGCTTGGGCAAAATCACCTGGCGCACCGAGCTTGGTTCTCATGGTTTCGTAAAAGCCCAAGTCGATATACACCTTGCGGTCTGCCGGGCAATAAAAAGGCCCCATCGCTGCCTGGCCAGCACCGCAGGCCGTGCTGGTTTGGCCTCGAAAGAGGGTGAGTTTGGGCGAGGGATACTGCGCACCGCCTTGTTTAAAAATCTGACCCCACACGTCTTCTGTGTCTGCAAGAACGGTCGCCACCATTGCTGCCATCGCATCGTCTTTGGGTGGGCGCTTTGCAGGCGCTTGCTGCACCTGCTGGGAAACCTCGCCACCGCCTCCCCCCAACAGGCCGAGAACGGTCATCGGGTTGATACCAAAAATCCAGCCAGCCACCACTGCAATGACAATCGTACCTAGCCCAACGCCTCGCCCGCCACCGATGCGAAAGCCACCTCCGCCACCGCCAGCACTGGTTTGGTCACGGCGGTCTTCAACGTTGTCTGATTGGCGATTGCCTTCCCATTTCATGGCTCGGTCTCCTCTTGTTTGATGCCATCATGGTACACCGCTGCACTTAGCGAGCAGATGCATTACTCGTGAAAGAGTGCAAAAACCTGCAGCGCGCAGTGGCGTAGGCTTTCGTGCTGACTGGTGTGCGCTAGGGCGAGCTGCTCAAAGGCATACGCGCTGTCGTTTTGCATGCGGCGCGTGTCAGTGGATAGGGCTTCGTGCGCCATCAACTGAGAAAAGCGCGAGAGCAGCGCTAGCCCACTGGCGCAGCCCAGTTCAGTGGGCACCAAACTGGCGTAAACGCCTGCGGCTGCGGTGTTGGCTTGTTTGGGGGTGTAAATAGCTGCGTTCATCGTCATCTCCGTTTGGGATCTATCGGCGGGTTCGCTGCCGGGCTGCTCACTCTTTTGGAGCAAACTCACCCAGCGCGTATTGACATAACGCAATTGTGATTCAATGGAGGACATGGCAGTAGAACGCTCACCCCAGTCCCGCGTGACAAATTCACGCAGCTCGCCTCTCACCCTGCTTTTGACGGGTTTTGAGCCCTTTGGAGATGACCCTGGCGCCTTGTCGCTCAATCCGAGCGCGGCCATCGCACAAGCCTTGCATGGCCAACACATCGGCGCCTGGCGCGTTGAGGGACATGTGCTGCCCTGCGTCTACGGGACGTCCGTTCGTGCACTCAAGCGTTTGATCAAAACGCACACGCCCTCAGCCATCATTTGCTTGGGCCAAGCCGGTGGCCGCAACGCCATCAGCATCGAGCGGATTGCGGTCAATTGGGATGAAGCCCCTCTGCCCGATAACGCCAACGTGTTGCGCAGCGGAGAGCCCATCCTCAAAACCGCGCCTGCGGCTTACTTCAGCACCCTGCCGATTCACCCGATGCGCGATTCCTTAATCGCTCAAGGTATCCCGGCCGAGCTGTCCAGCAGCGCAGGCCATTTTGTTTGTAACCACGTTTTTTTCTCACTGATGCATGCTCTGCGCGGAAACAAAATCCCCGCCGGGTTTGTGCATGTGCCGTATTTGCCGGAGCAGGCAGCCAAGGCAAGTGAATCAACACCCTCCATGCGCTTGGATCAAATGCA
>JANPAK010000087.1:0-1562 GCA_031429925.1 Variovorax sp. | reverse complement strand
TGAGAACCAGAAAAAGCAGGGCGTTCTGGCGTTCGTCATCGGCGCGCGCGCTGCGCTGGACCAACAGCGCGGCTTCATTGCGGTCCATCTCGTGGTTCAGGTCGCGAATCGCGTCCATGATCCGGGTGCCCTCTTCGGTGGCGACCAGTTCACGCGCGGCCTCTCGCCCCTGCACTTCATGGACGGCCAAGGTTCGCTCCGACGCCTGCAAGCGCTGAGCCACCAGGGCATTCAGTCGCTCTGACAGCCGTTGCAGCGCAGGGTTGTCCGCGACCAAGCCACCGAGGGCTTGCGCGTGAAGGCTCGACTCGCCGGCAAAGCGCCGGTAGTCGTCCTTGTAACGTTGCGCGCTGACCAACACGTAAGTGCGCGCCGCCGATTCGGCGTTAGAGACCGTCGCGTAAAGTTGGCCCAGTCGGGCTCGAACCTCCTGGCTGTGGGCCACCCATTGCGCTGATCGGGCGAATTCGGCGCTGGTGCGGTAGGTGATACCGCCGCCGACGACCAGCAACAGAAAGGCACCGACAAAACCGACTGCAACCTTGCGCTCGATCGAGGCCGACTGCGGCCCGGCGGCTTGCGCGCCGTCAAGTTGCGCTCGGTCGGCAAGCAGGTGCCAACCCCAAGCAGTGTGAAAGCCAGCGCCGTGTGCACCGCAACCGGTGGCAGCACAGCGTCCGTGATCAATTCGCTGGCATTCCAGTCATTGAACAAGGGGCACATAACACTGCCTCGCAGCCGACGCGCTGAAGCACGCGGCTGAAGGCAACGATATGTATGCCCTGCCTCCTCCCCGCCGCACCAACACCCCACCCGGCACGGCGCAGGGCGAGGCGCGGGTGGGGCGAATGGGCGCAGCCGAGAAGCACAGCGCTTTGGCCGGCGCGCGCAGCGCGCTTCAACATCTGACTTGCCGCAGTTGTTTGAACGGAGCGCAGCGTAGTGAGTTCTGCGGCACGGCCAATGCGCGAGCATCGCAGGGGACCCGTAGCGCAGCGAAGGGCAAGCCCTTTGAGCTCCGCATGCGCCTCGTCCTGCGCCTTGCCGCCGCTGAGTACCACATGCACCTTGCCCTGGTACTGGCACTGAGTGAAATGCTCCCTGGCCCCTCGCTCAGCCGAACCCGCTACGGCAAGCGCTGCATGCCAGGTAGCGCAAACGCGGGGCGGCACAATGTGCGCAGGTTCAGCTCTTCCACCCAACCATTCAGGAGACATCAATGTTCAGTCACGTCATGCTCGGCACCAACGATATCGAGCGGTCCAAGCGCTTTTACGACGCAGTTCTCAAGGTGTTTGGTGCCGGCGAAGGTGTCGAGAACAAGAACAAGGCTGGCAACCGTCGCCTCTTCTACAGGCATGATGGCTCTGTGTTCGGTGTGAGTGAACCCATCGATGGTCAGCCTGCTACTTGCGGCAATGGAAGCACCCTTGGGTTCAAGTGCGCATCACCAGAACAACTGCAGCAGTTCCACGATGTCGCGGTTGCGAGCGGTGGCACTTCCATCGAGGATGCGCCGGGTCCTCGTACCGGACCTGTAGGCACGACCTACCTTGCGTACG
>JANPAK010000086.1:0-4631 GCA_031429925.1 Variovorax sp. | reverse complement strand
ATTGATTTAGAGCTTGCGTGTTCTTGTGACTGCGCAAGTACCGCCTTTAACGCATTGAGCATTTGCTTGAAGACGGGAACAGAGTGTGTGTACATCGGATGGCTCATGAGAAGTCCTGGTTGTTGTGAGGCGTGGCGCGGGAAAAGAGGTAGGTGTATGAGACCTAAGCTAATGTATACCGCAAAACCTGCGGTAAATAGCACTCGTTCTACCGTGTCTTTTCAAGGCGTTTTAGGCCTCTAGCCCTCATAAAATATGCGCAGAGTGCTACTTAATTCATAGTAATGGACGGTGCGCCAAGCCATCGAACCAGCAGGCGAGCGAGCCGCATGCAACCTAACGTGGCATGCCACAATCCAAACCACATGAATTTACCTTACGAACTCGAAGTCGGCCTGCGTTATACGCGGGCGGGGCGCTCTAGCCGCTCCAATCGCTTTATCAGCTTTATTTCCGGCGTCTCCATGCTTGGCATTGCCTTGGGCGTGGCGGCGCTGATCATCGTTTTGTCGGTGATGAATGGCTTTCAAAAAGAGGTGCGCGATCGGATGCTTTCCGTCGTCTCACATATTGAGGTGTTTGCGTCCGGCGGCGCGGCTCTGCCCAACGCGACGCGCACCTTGGCTGAGGTCAAAGCGCATCCGCAGGTGATGGGGGCAGCCCCGTTTATCGCTGCCCAGGCCCTGGTGGCGCGGGGGGAAGACATGAAAGGCGCAATCATTCGCGGGATTGACCCAGCTCTGGAGCCTCAGGTCACAGAGCTGGCTGCTGGAAAAAAGGGCGTTTCTGGCGCGGATTCCCAAGCCTTGCAGAGCTTGCAGCAGCTCAAAAGCGGCGAGTTTGGCATCGTGCTCGGCATCGAGCTGGCGCGCAACTTGGGTGTGCGCAATGGCGAAAAAGTGACGGTGGTGGCTCCCGGCGGGCAAATCACTCCGGCGGGCGTGGTGCCTCGTTTGAAGCAATTCACTTTGGTGGGCGTGTTTGATTCTGGGCATTACGAATACGACGCCACGCTGGCGATGGTGCATGTGGATGATGCAGCAAAGGTATTTCGCTTGGAAGGGCCGACCGGCGTGCGCGTGAAGCTCAAGGACCTGCACGAGGCGCGCAGCGTTGGCTCGGAGCTGGCCGTGAAGCTCTCCGGCGGCGAGGTGGTGCGCGATTGGACGCGCCAAAACCGCACTTGGTTTGCCGCTGTTCAGCTCGAAAAACGCATGATGTTCATCATCCTCACGCTGATCGTGGCGGTTGCGGCCTTTAACCTGATTTCCACGCTGGTGATGACGGTGCAAGACAAGCGCGCAGATATTGCGATTTTGCGCACCTTGGGCGCTTCGCCCAGCTCGATCATGAAGATTTTCGTGGTGCAGGGCGCTCTGGTGGGGGTGATTGGCACGTTTTCTGGTCTCGCGCTCGGCCTGTTAGTGGCCTTTAATATTGACGTGATCGTGCCCTTCTTAGAGCAGATTTTTAGAGCCAGCTTCTTGCCGCGCGATGTCTACCTCATCAGCCAAATGCCGAGTGATCCTCAATGGGCAGACATCATGCCGGTGGGATTGATTTCGCTCGTTCTCGCATTTGCGGCCACCCTTTATCCGAGCTGGCGCGCCAGCCGGGTGAACCCAGCGGAGGCGCTGCGCTATGAGTAATCCGATTGACGATATCGTCATCGATGCGCGGGGCATCACCAAGCGATTCCACGAAGGCCCGCTGGATGTCACGGTGCTGCAAGGTGTTGATTTGCAAGTGAAAAAGGGCGAAACGCTGGCTATCGTCGGTGCGTCTGGCTCGGGCAAAAGCACGCTTTTGCACTTGCTGGGCGGCTTAGACGCGCCCACCGCCGGCAGCGTGCAACTCATGGGCCGCAATTTTGCAAGCATGAATGCCACGGAGCAGGGCGCTTGGCGCAACCAGCATCTGGGGTTTGTGTATCAGTTTCATCATTTGCTACCCGAGTTCAGTGCGCTTGACAATGTTGCTATGCCGATGCGCATTTCTAAGAGAAATCGGCCTCTATCCCATGCAGATATTGCGCAAAGTGCTACGGAAATGCTAGCGTCTGTGGGTTTGGCCGAACGCCTGCACCATCGCCCTTCAGAGCTTTCCGGTGGCGAGCGGCAGCGCGTGGCGATTGCTCGGGCTCTCGTGATGCGCCCGGCCTGCGTGTTGGCAGACGAACCCACCGGCAACTTGGATCGCACCAGCGCCGGCAATGTGTTTGGCTTGATGCTGGAGCTGGCGCGCACCCAAGGCACTGCCTTCATTTTGGTGACCCATGATGAGACTTTGGCCAGTCAGTGCGGCCAAATGCGCCGCCTAGACCTAGGGCGATTGACCTGAGTTCGGGAACGTTCCGCGCGTTGTGTTGCGGCAATGTGACAAATCTCAGCTGCTCAAAAGGCGCATTTTCGGCCCACCCCACGCGGCAGAAGGGGCTTGCCAGTTGCATCCCTTGCTTCAACTTTTGGAGCTAAAAAAGTATAGCAGCGACAAGGCCTTACGCATTTCACTTCAAGAGACTTTGCATGTTTGCCCAGATTGGAGTAAATTCACATCCTGCGCGCGAGAAAACTGCCGCAACTATATTGATTTGAATGGAAAAATCCCTTCCACCCATCCCTGTTAAGCGCTATTTCACGATTGGTGAGGTGAGCGAGCTTTGCGACGTCAAGCCGCATGTGCTTCGCTATTGGGAGCAAGAGTTTGCCCAACTTAAACCGATGAAGCGGCGCGGCAACCGGCGCTACTACCAACACCATGAAGTATTGATGATTCGCCGCATCCGTGATTTGCTCTATGACCAGGGCTTTACCATCAGCGGTGCGCGCAACAAACTCCATGAGCTGATGCAGGCTGAGCGCGATAAGCGCAAAGCCGGCGAAGTGATGCTCGTTGGCGTCGACGTGCTAGACGATGCCATTGACAGCGAGTTTCCAGCCAGCGATTTTGATGCTGCAGATGCGCAGGACTTTGTAGCAGCAGGCATCGATTTTGGTGGCGATGCCGCCATGAATGTACCCCTGCGCCAATTGCGCCGCGAGTTGTTTGAAATTCGGGAACTGCTCGCCGCCTGATTAGCGGTTTCCGCTACGGCGGCGTGGGCGTAAATCGGTAAGTCGCCATTCGCCCGCTGCCAATCAAAAACTCTGAACGAAGAGTGTGCAGGCAAGGGTAGTCTGCTCAGTCGGTCTGTACAACCGGCCTAAAGGACGGTTGGCTCGCAGTGCACTTAGCGCTAATATGGACTATGGAGCATTTTCAGGCCTTGCTGGTAGACGACCATCCCCTGTTTCGGGATGGCTTCATGGCGGCTGTGAGCAAGAAGCTGCCCCACATCCGCTTTGTCGTGGCCGGCACAGCGCAGCAAGCGCGCGCCCTGGCCCCCACGGTCGACCCTGATCTGATCCTGGCTGATTGGCGCCTCCCCGATGGCGACGGATTGGCGCTGCTGGCCGATCTGGGCAGCCTATGCCCCGCCAGCGCCCGCGTGCTGCTGTCAGGCGCTGACGACGCGCGCCTACCGGAACGCGCCCGATTGGCCGGGCTGATGGGCTATATCCCCAAGACACTGGAGCCCGCTCTGCTGACACTGGCACTCGAAAAGATTCTGGCCGGCGAGCCCTATTTTGCTGACACAGCGGCCGAGCGGGCCGTCACGGTGCTGACAGCGCGGCAGCAAGATATCGTCAGCCTTGTGGCGCAGGGTTTGTCCAACAAGGAAATCGGCCGCACGCTTAACATCTCCGAGCGCACGGTCAAGGACCATATGTCGCTGGTTTTCGGACGGCTAGGTGCGGTGAACCGCGCCGACGCCATTGCCCGCGCATCGGCCCGCGGCCTGATCTGAGCGCCAAGGAGCATGCCATTGGCACCAGGGCCAGACAACAGCGATCTGATCTTTCGTGACCGGGTGCAGGCGCTGTATCGCCTGCGGCTGGAGTCCGTGGCCTCGGGCTTGGTCGTAGGCGCGCTACTGGCGGTGACTCTGTTGCGCACGCAAAGCTGGCAGACGATCTTGCTGTGGTACCTCGGCGTGCTTGTGGTTCAGACAGGTCGCGGAGCGTTGATGAAGCTGCCACGCTTCAAGCCCGAGCACATGTCCAATCCACAGCGCTGGGGGCGCCGCTATATCGCCGACGTGGTTGTGGCTGGCGCCTATTGGGGTTTCTCAGCGGCTGCTTTTGTGCAACCCGACGATCTGTTGACGCAGTGCTTTATTTCTATGGCGCTGGGAGGCATGGCGGTAGGCAGCATCACCGTGCATGCCTACCACAGGCCGGTCATGTATGCCTTTCTGGCTTGCCTGCTGCTGCCCTTTGTCGCGACGCTCGCGCTGATTGGCGACTTTGCGCACCAGTACTTGGCGTTAGGCATGTTACTGCTGGGCCTTTACCTTGCCGTATTCGGGCGCTTTCACTCTAGAACGCTCGAGCGCTCGATCGCACTGCGCCACGAAAACCATACGCTCATTGCCCAGCTACAGGCCGAGCGCGAGGCGGCAGTGCAATTGCAGGCCAAGGCCGAAGAGGCCAGCCAGTCAAAGAGCCGGTTTTTTGCAGGGGCCAGCCACGACCTGCGCCAGCCGCTGCAGGCGCTGGGGCTGTACGCTTCGGTGCTGCAAGACAGTAACC
>JANPAK010000085.1:0-13517 GCA_031429925.1 Variovorax sp. | reverse complement strand
CAGGAAACAGAAGGAACAGAGGCTAAAAACTCTTCAAAAACCGCCTCAGAAGACTGGTTTTCAGACCTCACCCATGCCTACACGCCCAGCTTTGGCTTGATGGGGCATGAGTCGCTCATCATGCAGCAGTCGGATATTGGCGATATTGCCGATTCGATCAAGGATTGCCTGCGCTGTGGCAAATGCAAGCCGGTTTGCGCGACCCATGTGCCGCGCGCCAATTTGCTGTATTCGCCGCGCAACAAGATTCTCGCCACGTCCTTGCTGATTGAGGCTTTCTTGTACGAGGAGCAAACGCGCCGCGGCATCAGTGTCAAGCATTGGGAAGAGTTTGAAGATGTAGCCGACCATTGCACGGTGTGCCACAAATGCTTGTCGCCGTGCCCGGTGAAGATTGACTTTGGCGATGTCTCGATGAACATGCGCAACTTGTTGCGCAAGATGGGGCAAAAGTCCTTCCGTCCGGGCAACGCCGCTGCGATGTTTTTCCTGAACGCCACGAATCCCGAGACGATCAAATTCATGCGCTCGGCCATGGTCGATGTCGGATTCAAAGCCCAGCGCTTGGCCAATGATTTGCTGCGTGGTTTGGCCAACAAGCAGACTGCCAAACCACCGGCGACCTTGGGCGCCGCCCCGATCAAGGAACAGGCCATCCACTTCATCAACAAGAAAATGCCCGGCGGCCTGCCCAAGAAAACCGCGCGGGCTTTGCTGGATATTGAAGACAACGACTACGTGCCGATCATCCGCGATCCGAAACAAACCACCTCTGAAACCGAGGCGGTGTTTTACTTCCCTGGGTGCGGCTCGGAGCGCTTGTTCAGCCAAGTGGGCTTGGCCACGCAGGCCATGCTTTGGCATGCCGGTGTGCAAACGGTGTTGCCGCCGGGCTATTTGTGCTGCGGCTACCCGCAACGCGGCTCAGGTCAGTTTGACAAAGCCGAGAAGATGATCACCGACAACCGCGTGCTCTTCCACCGTGTGGCCAACACCCTGAACTACATGGACATCAAGACGGTGGTGGTGTCCTGCGGTACCTGTTATGACCAACTGCAAGGCTATGAATTCGACAAAATCTTCCCCGGGTGCCGCATTATTGATATTCACGAATACCTGCTGGAAAAAGGCATTACCTTGAACGCCAGCCAGCAAGGCGGCTACCTGTATCACGACCCTTGCCACAGCCCGATGAAGCTGCAAGATCCGATGAAAACCGTGAAAGCCCTCGTGGGCGACAACGTGCTCAAAAACGAGCGCTGCTGCGGCGAATCTGGCACGCTGGGCGTGACCCGGCCTGACATATCTACACAAATTCGTTTCCGCAAAGAGGAAGAGCTGCGCAAAGGTGAGGCCGATCTCCGCGCCAGTGGTGCAGTGCCAGAAAAAGCCAACGTCAAAATCCTGACCAGCTGCCCCAGTTGCTTGCAAGGCCTGTCGCGCTTTGGCAACGATTTACAGAATGGGCTGCTTGAGGCCGACTACATCGTCGTCGAAATGGCTAATCAGATCTTGGGCGAGAATTGGCTGCCAGAGTACGTGGCAAAGGCCAATGCTGGCGGTATTGAACGGGTGTTGGTCTGAAGCTGGTTGGCCTTTCTGGCATCGAGCGTGCCGTGCGCTTTGTCACGAAAAGTGATTTGAATTGCCCAGATCGACACAAGACGCGTCAATTTGTGACTTTTCACCAGCCGACGCCTATGGCCTGAATCGGGCAAAAGCCCTACCATTGGCGGGATGAGTTACTCTGTTGGTTGTTTGCAGCTAGGAACGCCACGCTTATGGCACACCCAATGAACCCATTTTCTTCGTCGCTTCGATTTTCTCGCCGGACATTGATTCAAGTCACTGGCCTGTTGCTGTCTGGCGTGATAGTGAGTTCCACATGGGCGCAAACGGTGACTTCTGCAGGTGAAGTCGAGTTCATGCGGGGCGTTGGGTTCGCGCAGTCGGCTGGACAGACGCCGCGCACCTTGGGCAAGGGACTTCAGTTGCAGGAGGGCGATCGCCTGATCACAGCAGATGGCGCATCTGCTGTGATCAAACTGCAAGACGGTACACGTATGACGGTTCGCCCCGGCAGTGAGATGGTGCTGTCGCAGTTCAAATATAAGCAGGATGCCGCAGACAACGGCATGGTGATTAGTATGTTCCGTGGCGGTTTGCGGGCGATAACGGGTTTGATTGCCAAAGGCTCGCCCAATGCGGCCCGTATTCAAACCAATACCGCGACGATTGGGATTCGAGGTACCGACTTTGACGCCCGGATCTGTAACCGAGATTGCGGTGCGGAAGCCAGCAGGGTGGCGCAAGCGCCCAAACCCAATGCGATCCAGGCCAGCGCTAAGGTGCTTTCCTCTCGCGGCGAAGTGGCGGCTGTCGACAGTGCGGGTCAGCGTCGCCGTGTGGTTGAAGGCGGCAGTATTTATGCGGGCGATGTTGTTGAAACAGGGCTGGGCACGCAAGCTATTTTGGCGTTTCGAGATGAATCGCGTATCACGGTCGGGGCCGCCAGCCGTTTTCGTATTGACAACTATGTGTTTGACGACAAAAGCGCCAGTGAGGGCCGCATGCTGACCTCATTGCTCAAAGGAACTGTCCGCGCTCTGTCCGGCTTAATCGCAAAAGCCAATAACCGCAACGTGAGCTACAACACGTCTACCGCGACGATCGGTATTCGCGGCACCGATGTACTCATTCGTTGCACGGGAGCCTGTGCCAATGAGCCAGGCGAAGCTAGCGATGGCCTAACGGTATTTACATACAGCGGCCGCGTTGAAGTGACGAAATTGACCGACTTCACCACCAGCTTCTTTCTGTCTCCTTTGGAGGGGTTGGCGGTGAGTCCTCAAGATACTCGAGCGGTGCCGACTGAACCAGTGAACGACCTCACACCTCCGGCTGGGGTTTCCGTGCCGCCGGCATTTTTTGGCAGCGAGGTCACTAGCGAGACGCAAGAAGGTTTGTTTGTTTTCGTGCGCGATGGCCATATTGAAATCGCCACCGGTGCTCAAGTTCTTCATTTGGGGCGCAATGAAGCTGGGTTTGCTGGTAACAATGGCAATGTGGCCCGACCTCAAGAGTTGCCGCGGTTTTTAGAGTTCGACCGAACGCCCCTGCCCAACGCTACCAACTTCAACGTGTCCGGACTGTTGGGCAATACCGACACCCGAAGCGCCCGGGTCTGCCGCTGAACGCAATAGCTGGCTTGCGGCGTTGCTTCAATGTCACAATGGGTGCGCGGCAACTCCGCTTTATCGATTCAAGCACAACACATGTCTAGGCGCGGGTCAAATATTCACCGATCTTTAGCGGCTCCACTTTGGGTCCGCGCTGCTGCTATGGCCAGCGTTGGCTGGGTTGCTTTGTTGGCGCAAGCGCAGACGTCATCAAATGCCCCGATGGTCCAGCAGTCGGTACCGACCTTCTCCATTCGTGGATTTGAAATCAAAGGTGAGAATCCTCTGAGTCCAGCCTCAACCAGCCAGATACTCGCGCCGTTCTTGCGCTCTGACGCAACGATTGATACCTTGCAGAAGGCCACGGCCGCGCTTGAGACCGCTTTGCGCGACGCTGGCTACGGTTTGCATAAAGTCGCTTTACCAGCGCAAGAAGTGGGTAGCACCGTATCGTTGGAAATCGTCCGATTTACGATCGGTGTGGTCACCGTGGCGGGCAATCAGCATTTTGGTGAAGCCAACATTCGCGCCAGCCTGCCGGAGCTTCGCGCGGGATCCTCGCTCAACTTCAAGCGACTGGCTGTGCAAACAGCGATGGCCAACGACAACCCCGGGAAACAGATCAGCGTGGCTTTAAAGGAGTCGGCAGAGGCTGACAAGATTGACGCAACGGTTCAGGTGCGCGATTCAAGGCCCTGGGGTATTTCTACTGGCTTGACCAATGGCGGCAACGCATCGTCAGGACGTGATCGATTCACGTTGTCGGCTAACCATAACAATCTTTTCAACCGCGACCACCAAGGTGTGATCGCTTACACGACCTCGCTGCAACGCCCCAAGGATGTGCGCCAATGGGGTTTGAATTACAAGATTCCGCTGTACACATCGCGCGGAACGTTGGGCTTGTCGTTGACCAAATCCGACGTTCTCGGCACGTTTGCCACGTTCACCAGCACCGGGGTGGGAAGCACGCGAGGCCTCAACTACACTTTGGCCCTCGAACCTGAGGGCGGGCGCCGGAGCTTTCTGGCCATCGGTTTTGATGACAAACTGTTTGGTGCGGCAGTGGTCAATGGTGCAGCTGTCGGGGTTGACCGCCGCAGCCGGCCAGTCAGCCTCGGGTACTCCGCGCGCAACGAAAAGGACGATGCCTTCTGGAGTTACAACGTTGACGTATCAGTCAATTCGAGCGGTGGCTCTGCCAACGATTTGGTGTCGTATCGATCTGAGTACAACAACACCACAACCGGGCAAGGCATCTCCAATCGGGCATTCAGGATTGCCCGTGCGGGCTATCAGTATTCGACGAATGTAGGCAAGTCATGGCTCCTCAACCTTCGCACTCAGGTGCAGTGGAGCAGCACGGCATTGATTTCTGGTGAGCAGATGGGTTTGGGCGGGGTCGGATCACTGCGCGGTGCGCCTGATCGGGCCATCTCGGGCGACGGTGGTTTGGCGGGGAGCCTGGAACTCACGTCGCCAGAGGTGCTCAAGGGCCTGCGGATATCCGGATTCGTCGATGCGGGTTGGATGGCCAACCGCGATGCCGATGGCTTGCGTCGTGTGTCTTCTGACGATCTGGCCAGCGTTGGCGTCGGTCTGAGATATGGGAATCCGGCGGGTGTCGCGGTCAACGCCGACTACGGACGTCTGATCAGTGGCAGCAAGTTGCCTTTGGCCACTAATTCCAGTGCACCGCAAAGGGGTGATGATCGACTTCACCTCTCGATCTCGGTTCGCTTCTAGAATCGAAGCCAGCGCTCGTTGGCGCAGGAATTTGTACCATGGCCGGCCTCACGCAAGAAACCCCTTCACCGATCGACATCACAGTTCATCAGCAATCCAAGCTGCTGGAGATCTCTTTTTCGGACGGTAAATCATTCAAGCTGCCTTTTGAGCTAATGCGGGTGTACTCACCTTCGGCTGAAGTCCAAGGCCATGGGCCAGGCCAAGAAACATTGCAAACGGGAAAGCGAAACGTTGGCCTGCAAGAGCTTGAATCGATCGGCAACTATGCGGTTAAACCAGTGTTTACCGATGGCCACGAAAGCGGCATCTTTTCCTGGGATTACCTTTATTTCTTGGGCAGCCAGCAAGATGAGCTTTGGCAGCGTTATCTGGCCAGGCTAGAGGCTGCAGGCGAAAATCGTGATGCGCCCCAAGCGCTTGCCGGTGGCCATGTCCATGGCGCAGGTTGCGGTCATCATTGATATCAGTTACTATAGATTCAATAGCATCTTGCGCTGATTTCACAATGGCTAATACGCATTTCGGCTTTAAAACTGTCGACGAAAATGAGAAGGCAGGCCAGGTCCGTGGCGTGTTTGATTCGGTCGCTTCCAAGTATGACGTGATGAATGATCTCATGTCCGCTGGGCTGCATCGTGGCTGGAAGGCATATGCCGTGCTGGTGTCGGGTGCTGCCGTTGGCTCGCGCGTTCTCGATGTCGCGGGCGGTACCGGGGACTTGGCACTGGCTTTTGCAAAAAAAGTCGGTGATGCGGGTGAGGTCGTTCATACCGACATCAACGAAGCCATGCTGCGTGTCGGACGCGATCGTTTGATCGATGCCGGCTATGCGCTGCCAACTTTAGTCTGCGATGCTGAAAAGCTGCCTCTGCCCTCAAATCATTTTGACGTCGTCACCGTGGCCTTCGGTCTGCGCAATATGACCCACAAAGAGGCAGCGCTGGCTGAGATGTGTCGTGTTTTGAAACCAGGCGGCAAGCTTTTGGTGCTGGAATTCTCCAAAGTCGCACAGCCACTGCAAAAGGCCTACGATTGGTATTCCTTTTCGATTTTGCCAAAATTGGGCTCATGGGTTGCGGGTGACGCTCAAAGCTATCAGTATTTGGCCGAGAGCATTCGCATGCATCCTGATCAGGAGACGCTCAAAACCATGATGCGCTCGCAAGGTTTCGGTCACGTCGATATTCACAACATGACGGCAGGCGTCGTCGCGCTGCATGTGGGTATCAAATGCTGAATCTGCGCTTGCATTTTGGGTGGCGAGCAGCATATTGAGACTAATGTTTTTTTATTAAAGGCGGTGAGTATGAAGCTATGGTCCTACGTATTTACAGGTGTGTTGGCGGCGAGTCTAGCTCTGGTCAGCATGGATGCTGACGCTGCCAAGCGCTTGGGCGGCGGCAAATCGCTTGGCAAGCAATCCAACAACGTGACGCAGCGTGACGCAGCACCGTCGGCTCCTGCCGCCGCTCCTGGCGCTGCCGCGGCCAAACCAGCAGCGGCTCCTGCCGCTGCGGGTGCCGCCGCCGCTCCTAACAAGCCTTGGGGCGCGATGCTCGGCGGGTTGGCCGCAGGCTTGGGCTTGGCTTGGCTGGCCAGTTCGCTTGGATTGGGAGCTGCGTTCGGTCAATTCTTGATGTTCGCTCTGATGGCTTTGGTGATCATGGTCGCGGTGGGTTGGTTCATGCGTCGACGTGCCATGCAATCTGCTGGCATGCAGCAACAACGCTCACCATTTGCGATGGCGGGCGCTGGACAAGCACCTGCTGACGTACCCGTGCAACGCAATTACAGCCCCGAAAGCGTCGGCAATGATGCTTCTGCACGCCCTTGGGAGCGCAATTCCACCGCGTTTCAAGCTCAGCCTGGCAGCACTGGCGGCAGCCTGATTGGCTCTCGCCTGTCCGGTAGCAGCGACAGCTGGTCGGTTCCCGCTGATTTTGATGCACCTGCCTTCCTTGGCACCGCCAAGCAGGCTTTTGTCGCTTTGCAGGCGGCTTGGGACAAAAATGACATCGGTACACTGGGTACGATGATGACCGACAGCATGGTGCGCGAGATTCGTCAGCAACTGGCCGAGCGCGAGCAGCATATTGGCGGCACGCCAAACCACACCGAGGTCGCCGCTTTGGACGCTAAGCTTTTGGGTATTGAAGATACGGGTAGCGAGTGGATGGCCAGCGTAGAGTTCTCTGGCATGATCAAAGAGGATCCATCGCAAAGCCCTGGTCCATTCCGCGAAGTCTGGAACATGACCAAACCCAAAGACGGTAGCGCTGGATGGTTGGTGGCTGGTTTGCAGGCTTTGAATTAATTCATTTCTGCGCTCGCTAGAAAAGCCCGGTTCGCCGGGCTTTTTTCATGGCAATCGGTCGATCGGTGGGCCTCGAATTCGCAGAAAGCCAAACCCAGAGCGGGCCAGCACCTCAGAATAAGCAGAGATAATGCAAACCATGAGCACCACGTCCGCTTTCCCCAGCCTGTCGATTCCGCAGCCGCCTGACTGGTTGCTGCGTGAGATGCAGCAGCGCGTGGTGTTGCTGCTCAACCATGTGTTGCAACAAGAGCCGCTGGCTGTTGAGCGGCTTCTGAGGCAAAAGGGGCAAGTGGTTCTTATAGAGTTTGCGCCAATTGCTATGAAATTTATAGTGACTGCAGCAGGGTTGATGGATCTTGCCGCACCAGGAGCTAAGCCGGATTTGTCGCTCAAGGTACTGGATACGAATCCGCTGAGCTTGATGCAAACCCTGTTGCGGGGCGACAAACCGCGCATGGACATCTCGGGTGATGTGATGTTGGCTGCCGAGATCAATTGGCTGGCCGACCACGTGCGGTGGGATGTGGAGGAGGACCTCTCGCGCATCTTGGGCGATGTGCCCGCGCATGGCCTGATGCAGGCTTTGCGGGGTTTGGGCGATGCTTTAAAGAAATTTATTGCGCCAGCGATGGCAAAAGCAAAACCCGAAGAAAGCAAACCCGACGCATGAATTGGTTCACTCGTTTTGGACGCGGCAGCTTCATCGTCTTCATTGCGCTGCGTTATGGACTTGATCAACTGGTGCTAACGAGTCTTCGCAAGCCGTGGTTGCTCATGGTTGCGCGCGTCGCCTCGTTGGGGCGGGACCTGAGCGCGCCGCGCGGGCAGCGCTTGCGTGAGGCGCTGGAGGCACTGGGGCCGATCTTCGTCAAGTTTGGTCAGGTGCTGTCAACGCGA
The DNA here is from genome assembly GCA_031429925.1 of Variovorax sp. GTDB lineage: Bacteria > Pseudomonadota > Gammaproteobacteria > Burkholderiales > Burkholderiaceae_C > JANMDU01. Next base: position 5,375 of record JANPAK010000085.1, on the reverse strand, counting down.
CGCGATTTGCTGCCGACCGACATCGCCGATGAATTGGCCAAGCTGCAGGATCGGGTGCCACCATTTGCCGCGCGAATCGCGGTCGACACGATCGAGCGCTCTTTTGGCCGCAAGCTCGCCGATATTTTTGAAAGCTTCGAGCAAGAACCCATTGCCAGCGCCTCGATTGCCCAGGTGCACTTTGCCACGCTGAAAACCAAAGATGGCCAGCTGCGAGAGGTGGCCGTGAAGGTGCTTCGACCCGGCATGCTGCCGGTGATTGACAAAGACTTGAGTCTGATGCGGATGATGGCAGGATGGGTGGAAAGCTTGTCTGCCGATGGCAAACGCCTCAAGCCGATGGAAGTGGTCGCAGAGTTTGACAAATACCTGCACGACGAGCTTGATCTCGTGCGAGAAGCATCGAATGCCGCTCAACTGCGCCGCAATATGGCGGGCCTCAATTTGGTGATGATTCCCGAGATGTTTTGGGATTTTTGCCACACCGAGGTGATCGTGATGGAGCGCATGACCGGCATCCCGATCAACCAGATCGAAACTCTGAAAGCCGCCGGCGTTGATATGAAGCAGCTCTCGCGGGATGGCGTGACGATCTTTTTTACCCAGGTGTTTCGCGATGGCTTTTTTCATGCGGATATGCATCCGGGCAACATTCAGGTCAGCACTGCCCCAGCGACCTTCGGCCGCTACATTTCGCTCGATTTCGGTATCGTCGGTACGCTGACCGAAATTGACAAAGACTATCTCGCGCAAAACTTCGCAGCGTTCTTCCGGCGCGATTACAAGCGCGTCGCCGAGTTGCACATTGAATCGGGCTGGGTGCCGCAAGAGACGCGGGTGGACGAACTCGAATCGGCGATTCGAGCGGTTTGCGAGCCGTTTTTTGATCGGCCGCTCAAGGAGTTGTCGCTCGGTATCGTGCTGATGCGTTTGTTCCAGACCTCGCGGCGTTTTTCTGTTGAGATTCAGCCACAGCTGGTGTTGCTGCAGAAGACATTGCTGAATATTGAAGGACTGGGCCGCCAGCTCGATCCCGATCTGGATTTGTGGGCAACTGCCAAGCCTTTTCTCGAAAAGTGGATGCTCGAGCAGGTCGGCCCACAGCGGTTTACCGAATCTCTCAAGGCGAATGCGCCGCGCTATGCCAAACTCATTCCGCAGCTGCCGCGCCTGCTGACAAGCTACCTAGAGCGCCCGCCTAATGCCCATGATGTGCTGATGCGGGAGCTCCTGCACGAGCAAAAGCGCACCAACGCTCTCTTGCAGAAGATCGTGTACGGTGCAATGGGTTTCGTGATTGGTATGGTTTTGATCATGTTGTATTTGCGCATTAGGCTTTGGTAGGCGGATCTGGCCTGCGACTTCGCGGCGAATTCCCTTGTAAATGCTGAGATTGAGCGAGCGCGGGCGAAAAACTGGCATATAAGCTGCATAAAATCTGCGTACTATTTTTTGGAGATACTGTCGTGAACTCTCTGATTGTTTTTGTTGCGTTTTACTTGGCTGTCACTATCGCCATTGGCCTGATCGCTTCACGCCGCGTTCATAACTCGGCAGACTACATGGTCGCGGGTCGTAGCCTGCCGCTTTACATGAACATGGCCACGGTGTTTGCGACTTGGTTTGGTGCAGAAACGGTCTTATCGGTTTCGGCGACCTTTGCCAAGGATGGGCTGGGCGGCATCCCAGGGGATCCGTTTGGCGCTTCAGTCTGCCTTGTATTGGCCGCCCTTTTGTTCGCCAAGCTGTTTTACCGCATGAACCTCATGACCATTGGCGACTTCTACAAAAAGCGCTACGGGCAAGGCGTCGAGGTCATCACCAGCTTTGCGATTGTTGCGTCCTATCTGGGTTGGACATCGGCGCAAATGACCGCGCTGGGGCTGGTCATCCATGTGCTGTCTGGAGGTGCCGTCGCACTCGACACGGCGATATTCATCGGTGCAGGCGTGGTTTTGATTTACACGATCTTCGGCGGAATGTGGTCGATCGCGTTCACCGATTTGCTGCAAACGATTGTGATTTTGGTGGGCCTGAGTTTGGTGGCTTGGCTGGTCGGCGACATGGCCGGTGGCGTGAGTAAAGTGGTTGCGCAAGCGGCGGCAGACGGCAAATTCAACTTCTTCCCCGAGGACAGCAAGGGCTGGTGGGCCATGGCAGGCGCGTTTTTCGCCTTTGCGTTTGGCTCGATTCCGCAGCAAGACGTGTTTCAGCGCATGACCAGCGCCAAAGACGAAAAAACCGCGGTTCGGGGCACGATCTACGGTGGCTTGATCTATTTTTGTTTTGCCTTTGTGCCGATTTTCATCGCCTATGCTGCCGTCGTGGCCGATCCTGCTGTGGCCAAACTCTTCGGAGCCGATGATGCACGCGAGATCCAAAAAGTACTGCCCGATCTGGTTCTCAACAAAATGCCGCTCTGGGCGCAGGTGATGTTCTTTGGTGCTTTGCTGTCGGCTATTCTGTCCACCGCCAGCGGCGCTTTGTTGGCCCCCACCTCATTGTTCACGGAAAACGTTCTCAAGCCTTTCGCGCCGAAGATGAATGACAAGCAGTTTTTGTTCACTCTGCGCTTGGTGTTGGTGATGTTTACCGTGATCGCTCTGCTGTTCGCCTTGAATAGCAAGAGCACCATGTACGAGATGGTGCAAAACGCCTATAACGTTACGCTGGCTGGTGCATTCGTGCCTTTGGTCGCGGGTGCTTACTGGAAACGTGCGACCACGCAAGGGGCACTTTTCGCAGCGATCGGGGGTTTGTCCGTTTGGCTTGGCGCAATGAATCTGACCCCCGAATCTTTGATCCCGGCCAACCTGCAGGGCTTGTTTGCCTCGGCCCTGTTCATGTTGATCGGTTCTCTTGCACCGCAGATCATTCGAAATGCCGGCCACCCAATTCCTCGGCATGCCTTGGATTGAGACGGGCAAACTATAATGCTAGGTTGCCCTGAGGGGGAATCCAGTCATGCCCATTTACGCTTACAAATGCTCTGCCTGCGGCCACGCTAAAGACGCGCTGCAAAAAATCTCTGACGATCCGCTTACCGTGTGTCCGGCTTGCGGAGCTTCGACATTCTCCAAGCAAGTCACCGCTGCGGGCTTTCAGCTCAAAGGTGCTGGCTGGTACGTGACTGATTTCCGAAGCGGTGGCGACGGTGCAAACAGTGGTGTGGGCAAGTCAGATCACACGCCCCAGGCTGATGCGCCCAAAAGCGACGCACCAGCAGCGCCTAGCGCATCGACCGGCGCTGCCCCCGTTGCCCCCGCAGCGGCCAGCCCTGCGCCTGCTCCTGCCCCCGCCTCACCTGCCCCTGTCGCTCCTAAATCAGTAGCATCTAGCGCAGAAAAATAGGCGGTTAGCCGCTGAAATTTCCTTGAAATCTGGCTCAGAGACCATTCTTCCTATGATGAAATCTATTCGCAAATGGCTGCTCGCTGGATTGCTCGTGATCGTGCCCTTGATGGTCACACTTTGGGTGCTCGATTGGATCGTCTCTAGCCTCGACAAAACCCTGCAAATCCTGCCCGGCGATTGGCATCCTGATAAATTGATTGGCTTCCATATCCCTGGCTTTGGTGTGCTCCTGGCTTTTGCAATTTTGCTCATCGTCGGCGCAGCGGCAAGCAATTTCCTCGGCAAAAAGCTGATGTCGTGGTGGGACGCTCTGCTTCACCGCATTCCGGTGGTGCGCTCGATTTACTCGAGCGTCAAGCAAGTCTCTGATACCTTATTTTCCGATGGCGGCAATGCCTTTCGCACTGCGGTGCTTGTGCAATGGCCGCGCGAAAACGTTTGGACCATTGCTTTCATTACAGGCACGCCGCTGGGCGAAGTGGCGGTACATCTGAAGAATGGCGGCGCAGACGAGTATGTGAGCGTCTACGTGCCCACCACGCCCAATCCCACCGGCGGCTACTTTGTATTGCTCAAGAAGACTGACTGCATCGAATTGAAAATGACTGTCGATGCAGCGCTCAAATATATCGTCTCCATGGGTGTCGTGGTGCCTGGGGGCCCCGTCAGCTTGGGCGGTCAATGAACTTCAAATCGGAAAAATATGCCTAACACCCCAACTTCTATGCGCTCAAGCTATGCTGGCCTTGTTACCGAAGCGCAGCTCGGGCAAATCGTCACGCTTTGCGGCTGGGTGAATCGCCGCCGTGATCATGGTGGCGTGATCTTCATTGACTTGCGCGATCGCGAGGGTACGGTGCAAGTGGTCTGCGATCCAGACCGTGCCGAGACGTTCAAGGTGGCCGAAGGAGTGCGCAACGAATTTTGCGTGCAGATGAAAGGTTTGGTGCGCGCGCGCCCTCAAGGCACAACAAACGACAACATCAAAAGCGGCAAGATTGAAATATTGTGCCATGAGCTCACTGTGTTGAACGCATCCGTCACGCCGCCATTCCAGCTCGATGACGACAACCTCTCGGAGACAACGCGCCTCACGCACCGCGTGCTCGATCTGCGCCGCCCTTACATGCAGAACAATTTGATGCTGCGCTATCGTGTGGCCATGGCGGTGCGCAATTACTTGGACACGGCAGGCTTCATCGACATCGAAACGCCGATGCTCACCAAGTCCACGCCTGAAGGCGCGCGCGACTATCTTGTGCCCAGCCGCGTGCAAGAAGGCCAGTTTTTCGCACTGCCGCAATCACCGCAACTGTTCAAACAGTTGCTCATGGTGGCTGGATACGACCGTTATTACCAAATCACCAAATGCTTCCGCGACGAAGACTTGCGCGCAGATCGTCAGCCTGAATTCACGCAAATTGATATCGAAACCAGTTTCCTCACCGAGCAAGAAATCCGCGACATGTTCCAAGGCATGATGGTGCAAGTTTTCAAGCAAACCATGAATGTCGATCTGGGCGAGTTCCCGGTCATGAAATATGCGGATGCGATGTACAAATACGGTTCCGATAAGCCCGATCTGCGCGTGATGCTCGAACTCACTGAGCTCACCGATGTGATGAAAGATGTCGATTTCAAGGTGTTCTCGGGCGCAGCGAATATGAAAGGTGGCCGCGTGGTGGCGCTTTGCGTGCCTGGCGGCGGCGCAGAGAATGGCGGTTTCTCACGCAGTGAAATCGACGCGTTCACAGAATTTGTCAAGATTTATGGCGCCAAAGGCTTGGCTTGGATCAAGGTGAATGATGCCTCCAAGGGTCGCGATGGCTTGCAAAGCCCTATCGTGAAAAATATCCACGACGCAGCGATTGCCGAGCTGTTGAGCCGCACCGGCGCGAAGAATGGCGATATTTTGTTCTTCGGCGCTGACAAGGAAAAGATCGTCAACGATGCGATTGGCAATTTGCGTATCAAAATCGGCCACAGCGAATTTGGCAAAAAGAGCGGCCTCTTTGTGGATC
>JANPAK010000084.1:0-1748 GCA_031429925.1 Variovorax sp. | reverse complement strand
GCTCGGCATCACGTTCAAGCAGGTCTATCTCGGAGCAGTGCATGCGGGTGACGAGCAGCGCTGTCGGGGTCGCCTCGCCCTCTTCGGTTGCGGCCTCGGTACCCTGTGCGAGGCGGATGGCCGGCCGGAGCAGCGCGCGCCAATGTGTTTTGCCAAGAAAAAGATGAACCAAATGCACCCTCGAAAATCACTGCCAGCGTTGCCAAAGGGTTGTGGCCAACAAGCAAAATGAACACGCTAAACAGCAGCAAGCCCGCGAGCACGGCCAGCATCGGAATCAGAATCCATTCAATTCGATTCAAACTCATGGTGGGGCTCTTGCAGGCAAACTTGCTGCATCGCACATTGATCGATCAGCCGGGAATGCTGCCAATCACACCCTCAACCAAATAATTCATCTTTTCAAGATCGGCATCTGTCATCATGAACGATTTGCCCGCCGGCGCGACAACGGCCCCTTTGTTGTCTTTAAGTGGCCCTTTAAAGATGGCGAAGTCACCTTTGATTAAAGCAGCTTTGGCTTTGTCGCCCGCCTCTTTTGCCTTGGCTGATACGCCTGGGCCGTAGTCAGACATCTTCACAAAGCCCTCCTTCATGCCACCACGCAGGAAGTTATTCATCGGCTTGCCTGCTCGCGCATCATCGACCAGTGTTTTGTAGGGTGTCGTCCAGTCCCATTCAGCACCGGTGAGGTAACCTTTCGGCGCAAGTTTGGCTTGACTGGCGTGATAACCGCAACTCATGATGCCGCGCTTCTCAGCAGTCTCAATCACCACCTTGGGGCCGTCAACGTGGCAAGTCACCACATCAACGCCGGCGTTGATCAAAGCCGTTGTGGCTTCGGCTTCTTTTACAGGCAGGGACCAGTCGCCAGTGAAGATCACTTGGCAGGTAATGGCTGGATCAACGCTGCGCGCGCCGAGCAAGAAGGCATTGATATTGCGCAACACTTGCGGGATGGGCTTTGCCGCGACGAAACCAATCTTCTTGGTTTTACTCATATGGCCAGCGACCACGCCATTGACATATTGCGGGCCATCGATGTAGCCAAAGAAGGAGCCCACGTTTTTTGGGTGCTTTCCTTCTGTCCACAAGCCACCGCAATGCGCAAAGCGCACTTTGGGGTATTTGGCTGCAAGAGCCAACACGTGCGGATCGAAATAGCCGAAGGAAGTGGCAAAAATCAGCGATGCCTTGTCTTGATTGATCATGGCTTCCATGGATTTCTGAACAGCCACCGTTTCGGGCACTTTCTCTTCTTCGATGACCTTTACCCCAGGCATCTTCTTAATGATGGCTGCCGCTTGCGCATGCGCCTGGTTGTAGCCAAAATCATCACGGGGTCCGACGTAGAGGAAACCCACAGTGATACTGCTAGAGGCCTGCGCAAACACAGCAGGCGATGCGGCGGACAGCAGTCCAGCTGCCCCCATGGACTGGACGAGGTGACGACGTGAAAGTGACATGGCTTAGCTCTCCAAAAGAGGGATGAAACGCACCCAAATTGGTGCAATTACAAGAACGCTATCTTGTATACAAGAACGTATGCAAGTCACGTGCCAAGCCCATACAGCGGTGATTGCCCGCTGTACACATGCTGCAGTCCGTCAGCTCTTTTGATGGTGTTTTCTTAAATCCAAAGGAAAAAGGCATAAAAATGCCATCATTTTAGTAGCGCTCTACGCAATAGACACGGTGGCGACATGCCAAAAACCCTAAGAAATTAGATGCGTTAACATTGGGGATGC
>JANPAK010000083.1:0-5243 GCA_031429925.1 Variovorax sp. | reverse complement strand
CGAGTCTCTTTCAGGCGCATCTTGCCGGGCAACTTCATGTCTGGCACGAGCAGCCAAGCGGTCCAACCATCAAAATGCGTCTTCCAATGGGTTGCGAGTTGACGGAAGAAATCGCCTTCGTCAGCGTTGAACTCAGCCGTCTCTCGGGAGCGGCCCCGCGGCGGGCTCGCGCCGGCACCAGCCACGCCTGCAACCTCAATGCGCTCGCCGTACGGCGGATTGGTGATGATGACTGCGCCTTGCTGGGGCACTTCACACGGCGGTTTGCGCTGCAGTGCGTCGCCGCCGCGCAGTTCAATATAGGCCGCCACACCGGCCAATTCCGCGTTACGCTGCGCAAAATCAACCATGCGGTGAGCCACATCTGAACCGTAGAGCTGGAGATTTTTTATGCCTTTTTGGCCATCAGGCCTTGTAGATCCTGCGCTAGATGCTTCGTTTTTCATAGCATCCCAGACGTGCTTTTGAAACGGCAGCAAGCGCTCGAAACCGAAGCGGCGTTGGCCGCCCGCAGGAATGCCGAGCGCGATTTGGGCGGCCTCGATCACGATCGTGCCACTGCCGCAACAGGGGTCGTACAAGGGCTGATCGGGAGTCCAACCGCTGGCGGCAAGCATGGCTGCAGCCAAGGTTTCTTTGAGTGGCGCATCGCCTTTGTCCTGCCGCCAGCCCCGCTTAAAGAGCGGCTCGCCGCTGGTATCTACATACAAACTGACATGCTCGGCGCTCAGGTGCACATATACGCGGGCATCGGGGCGCTGAGTATCCACGCTGGGCCGCTCGCCAGTTTTGTGGCGAAAGCGGTCACAAATGGCATCTTTCACCCGCAAAGCGGCGAAATTCAGGCTTTTTAGTGGGCTACGCGTGGCCGTGATGTCAATTTTGAAGGTTTGGCGCTGCGTGAACCAGATCTCCCAAGCCACGTCGCATGCGGCCTCATATATATCGTCCTCGCCGCGATAGGGACGCTGCATCACGCCGATCAGCACGCGGCTGGCCAATCGGCTGTGCAGATTTAACTCCATCGCTTGCCGCCAACTGGCCTTGACTGCCACACCGCCCATTTGTTGCTGCACACCGCTCGCATCGCCGAGAATGCGCGTCACTTCATCAGTGAGGTAAGTTTCAACCCCGCCAGCGCAGGGTAGAAAAAGGTGGAGGTTATTCATAAAGTCTTCCGCAAACTCGTGACGGGGATGCGAAGCGCTTCGCGGTATTTGGCCACGGTGCGCCGAGCGCATTCGATGCCTTGCTCTTTGAGCATATCGGCCAAGGAACTGTCCGACAGCGGCTTGGCCTTGCTTTCGGCGTCGATGAACTGCTTGATCAACTCACGCACTGCCGTGCTCGACGCATTGCCACCCGTCTCGGTCGTTAAGCCTGAGCCGAAGAAGTATTTCAGCTCATAGGTGCCAAATGGGGTGCTCATGTATTTAGCGGTAGTGACGCGGCTGATGGTCGATTCGTGCATGCCAATCTCATCGGCGATCTCGCGCAACACGAGTGGCCGCATGCCCACCGCGCCATGGCGGAAAAAACTGGTCTGCCGCTCCACGATCGCCTGGCTTACCCGCAAGATCGTGTCAAAGCGCTGCTGCACATTCTTGATAAACCAACGCGCCTCCTGCAGGCGGGTCTGCAGGCCGGCAACCGCTTCGGTCTTGCGGCCACTCTTGAGCGCATTGGCGTAAAGGTCATTCACATGGAGTTTAGGCATCACATCGGGATTGAGCTGTGCGACAAACACCGTTTGGCCGCGCCGTTTCTCTGCCCGCACGATCACATCAGGAATCACAATATTGCGCTCAACTTGGGCAAACGCGCGCGCAGGTTTGGGCTCCAAACGCGCCACCAGCGCCATACCCAGCTTAATGGCTTCTGCAGGTAGCTTGCACTGTTGCGTCAAGCGGCGCAGATCTCGCCGCGCCAAAAGCTCGAGCGGCTGTGTCACGATGGCTTGCGCTGCCAACACCGCATCGGATGCGGGCAGTAAGCGAAGCTGGATCTGCAGGCACTCTGCAAGGTTGCGCGCGCCAACGCCGACCGGTTCTAAGTTCTGTAACCACTTTAGCGCTAAGGAAAACCTGGCCACCAGTTCTTCCACATCTTCGAGGCTAGCCGCCCCCAGGCTTTGGGCGAGATCTTCAAAGTCGTCTTCCAAATAGCCGTCGTCGTTGAGCGATTCGATCAAAACGTAGAGCGCCGCTTGATCCTCAGCCGATAAGCGCAGGCTCGATGCCTGGCGATGCAAATGCTCTTGTAAGCTCACCGGGCACGCGTTGCGGCCATGGGGATCCAAATCGTCGCTCGGGCTCGCGCCGTCTGGGCCGCGAGCGCTGGCTTCAACGCCCCACTCTGAATCATCCGCCGATATCTCTTGGCTGCCGTCGCCTTCCCAATCGGTCGGCTCGGCGCCCGCGTCTACCGCGGCGACAGGATCATCGCTGGAAGCCGCATTTTCAGACGAGTTTTCGCCTTCAGGCCTTATGAAATCTGCGCTAGATGCTTCCAAATGCATAGCATCGAGGGATTCTTCGCGTACTTCCTGCACGACCACTTCTTCGCTGCGCTCGCTGCGCTCTATCGCTAGGTTTTCTTCATACCCAAGCTCGGTCGGGTCTTGCTCTAGGAACGGGTTGTCTTGGATCATCTGCTCAATCTCTTGCGACAGCTCGAGCGTCGACAGCTGTAGCAGCCGAATAGACTGCTGTAGCTGAGGCGTTAAAGCCAGATGCTGGGAGACGCGAAGACTTAATCCCGGTTTCATATTCTGCTTTCAGCCACGATGGCTGAATCCAGCCCTACATGCGGAAGTGCTCGCCCAGATACACGCGGCGCACGTCTGGGTTGTCCACAATCTCGGCTGGCGTGCCACGCGCTAACACGCGGCCTTCGCTAATGATGTAGGCGCGGTCACAAATGCCCAGGGTTTCGCGCACGTTGTGATCGGTGATCAACACCCCGATACCGCGACTTTTAAGGAACCCAATGATGCGCTGGATTTCGATCACAGCGATCGGATCAATGCCGGCGAAGGGTTCGTCCAGCAAAATGAATTGCGGGTTGGTAGCCAGAGCGCGTGCGATCTCGACGCGGCGGCGCTCACCACCCGACAAAGCCAGTGCCGAGGAATCGCGCAGGTGGTCAACACGCAAGTCCTTGAGCAGCGCATTGAGCTGGTCATTGAGCGCATCCTTGGACAAAGGCTTGTCATTGGCATCGCGCTGCAACTCCAAAACCGCCTGCACGTTTTCTGCGACGTTAAGCTTTCGAAAGATCGAAGCTTCTTGAGGCAAGTAGCTCAAGCCCATGCGCGAACGCCGATGAATCGGCATGTTGCCCGCCTGTTGGCCATTGATCGTGATTTCACCTGCATCGGCGCGCACGAGGCCCACGATCATGTAGAAGGATGTGGTCTTGCCTGCGCCATTGGGGCCGAGCAAGCCAACCACTTCGCCTTGCGAAACCGCTACCGACACATCCTTGACGACTTGGCGGGCACCGTAGCTCTTCTGCAAGCCACGCGCCACGAGCTGGCGAACAACCGGCCCGTCTTCGGTCTGAAGGCTCACTTGCGCTCCCCGCCCAAGCTGGTGCTCGGCCGCAATGGCGCTCCAGGCGCGGGCAGCGGCGCAGGTGCGCTGGCTGCATTGCGTGGGCTGATCACTGCGCGCACGCGGCCGCTGGCGGACCCGGAAGCGCCGCCGGTCGCACCAGCCACATTAAACACATCGCTGCTGTTGTCGTAGGTGATCTGTGCGCCCTGTGCCTCATCGGTCACGGTAGCGCCGCGCAATCGCCGTATGCTCGCGTTGCGATTGAAGGTCACGTTGTCGGCCTTGCCATCGTAGATGATCGTGTCGGCTTCGCCTTCAATCCAGTCGTCGCCGCTGTCGCGTTTTTGCCTAAAGAATGCCCGTTTGCCACTGCTACTGGTAGCGGTGCCCAACTGAAAACCTTCGTTGTCTTGTCGCACTTCCACCCGCTCGGCTCGGATCACCATGGTTCCTTTGGTGATGACCACGTTGCCGGTAAACACGCTGGTTTGCTTCACATCGTCGTAGCGCAAGGAATCTGCCTCAGCATTCATCGGCTTGTTGCGGTCGGCCTTCTCGGCCTGCGCCAAACCCACAAACAACACAGCAGCCAGACAGGCAAGACTGGTGCGCAGCAGAAGGGGCAACGAAGTCATTGGCATGGAAACCTTTGGCAGAAATTGATGCGGGATGGGAAGTGTACTTCAATGCGGCACAAATTTTGCTTAGGCGCATTGATGACCCCTCTCTAAACGCAATCAGCGGGCATCAAATTTCACCGTGGCACAGGCTCGGTCACCGTATGATCCACCCATGGATTGGCAAGCGGCACGGGTTTCACTAGCTTTGGCATTGACGACGGCAGTGCTATTGCTGCCACTGGGGCTCGTCTTAGGCCGTTGGTTGGCCTTCACGCCCAGCCGGGCTAAGCCTTGGATCGAAGCACTGCTGCTTTTGCCCTTGCTGCTGCCTCCCACGGTGATCGGCTTTTACCTGCTGAGCGCTTTTGGCCAGGGCTCCGCACTAGGCCGCTGGCTCAGCGATTCAGCCGGATTGCGCTTGGTCTTCAGCTTTGAAGGGCTGCTGCTCGCCTCCTTGCTCGTCAACATTCCTTTCATGGTGCAACCGATTCAGCGCGCTTTTGCCACCATCGATACCAGCGTACGCGAGGCAGCATGGGTTGGCGGGCTCTCGCCATGGCGCAGCTTTCGGCGCATTGAACTGCCTTTGGCCATGCCGGGTATCCTCGCCGGCTTGTCTCTTACTTTGGCGCATACGCTAGGCGAGTTTGGCGTGGTGCTGATGGTGGGCGGCTCAATTGCGGGCGAAACGCGAACCCTGTCGATTGCCATCTACGATCGGGTTCAAGCCTTTGACGATACCAGCGCACATTGGATGGCGGCAAGTCTTGTGCTTTGCTCGCTGGCTGCTTTGGTCGCGGTGTTTGCCAGCGAACGGCGGCAGCGAAGCCGCGCGAGGCGTCCGTGAGCGGCCTCATGGCGCATCCTCACAGCGGGCTCCAAGTCGATGTCACGAGCTTGCATCCTGTGCGGCTGCAAGCGCAATTTGACTGCGCGCCAGGCGAACTGGTTGCACTGGTGGGCGCCTCCGGCAGCGGAAAAACCACCTTGCTGCGCTGCGTGGCCGGCCTGCACCGCAGCCATGACCTGACGGGCGTGGTGCGTTTAGGCGACCAAATCTGGATGG
>JANPAK010000082.1:0-2518 GCA_031429925.1 Variovorax sp. | reverse complement strand
GAACGCACTGCCGACGGGCAAAACACCCGCAAACCGCCTCGCACCACTTGTCGTGGTCGTCGCCGCCAAACTATTAAAGATATTCGCCATGTCGGCAGTCATGTCGCCGAGATTTGCCGTTGTAGTGGTTTTGGATGTGTAGTACAGGGTGCTCACGCCGGTGGCTGAACTTCCATTGCTGCCAGCATCACAGGTCGGATCTACCTTGGGGGCGCCATTGAGCGTGCTCTGATCGGCAGCGGTGCATTTGTGCGCTTCAACCATGTCGGGCCGCGCCCACGTTTGCATCAAATAGACCTTCGCATTGGGGTTGGCGAATGTATTGGTCTTGATATCTCTGACAGTACTGCAGTTACCCGCCGTCAACCCCGGGCCGGCCACCGTGGCGGTAACCGCGGCTCGGCAATTGGCCGTGCTACCGAAGATCGTCGCTTCAGTGGTCGTCCCACCGGCACCCGTGTGGATGTACTCTTGAATAACTCTGGCATAGGTGCTGAATGAAACAGGGTTGCCGTTCTTCGATGTTGCCCTCGGCAATGGCTCATCACTTTGACCTTGCAATACCACTGCATCCCACTTTTTGCTGGCGATATTTCCACGCAAATCCCACTGAGCGTCGCCAGTGTTCAGGAAGTGCCCGCGCAGCGTTGCTGCATTTCTCGTAGATAGCGACACCGAATAATTTAATCCGGCCTGCTCTGTTAGCGCTTTAAAGATGCCAGGCACGCCCCCCCAAGGCTTTGCCTCAAAGCACCCAACGGTCAGCGTCGTTGTGAAGGCGATTGCACAAGGAAACGGCGCCACACCACTGCCAACGGAGTAAGCATTCGTTGCCGGTGATATTTCATTGAAACGGGCCGTGAGATCCGAGACATTGGTGTTGTTGTACTGCATCGCTGGCGCAACTCGGCCAAAAGTGTAGCTATTGCCAACAAAAAGTATCTGTACGGGTTCGCCACTCCATGGCGCAGCCACCGGGGCGGTTGCGGGGGGTACGACTGCCGCTGCAGGGGCGTCCGACCCACTGCCACCGCAGCCGGACAGCCAAAGCGCCAGCAGAACACTCAATACCAGTTTAATTCTCATCTTTATCTCCAATCGTTCGCTATCAACCCCCCAAACGCGACTGACTTGAGTGCAATCGGCTTGTGCAGGTTTTTGTTTAAAAGTGTAGTGTGGCGAGAACCATTCATACTGTCAAATATACTAATCATACTCATACGATACTTTAAAGATATGAATATTGAACTTCGCCATCTTCGTTATTTCCTTGCAGTCGCCGACTGCGGGCACATGACTCGCGCTGCCCAGCAATTAGGAATTCAACAGCCGCCGCTCAGCATTCAAATACGTGCGCTTGAAAAGCATCTGGGCATGGATTTGTTTCACCGCCGCCCGCGCGGTATGGCGTTGACGGATGGGGGTCGGCTGTTTATGACGGAAGCTAGGCGCATCGTCGACGACCTCGCGGCCACCCAATTGCGTATGGCTCGGATTGCTCGGGGCCAGCAAGGCACCTTGAATGTCGGCTTTACGAGTTCCGCGGCATCACACCGGTTCATCCCGCAAGCGCTGCGCACTCTACGCGGGCAGTACCCCGACATCACATTAGAGCTCAGCGAAGACAATGCAGCGACATTGACTGAGGCGCTTGCTGATGCTCGGTTGCATTGCGCTTTACTGAGAGTTCCGGTATCGCGACCGGAAGGCGTTGAATTCGAAACTCTGCTGCGTGAACCTGTGGTGATCGCGCTGCCCATCGATCATCATCTTGCAACCCGGTTTGCCGGATCTCCCTCAAAGATAAGCCTGCACGACCTGCAAGACGAATCCTTCATCTTGGTGCGTCGACCTGGGGCGCCCGGTCTCTATGCAAACTTCATCGCTCTGTGTGAGGAACACGGTTATCGACCCCGTGTGGCTAGAGAGGTACCACGCATGATGACCAATCTGAATCTTGTTGCGGCAGGCGCCGGTATATCTATCGTGCCCACGTCCATGCAAGGCGTTCACAGCCATGGCATTGTCTACCTCGACCTCCAAGAGAGCCACCGATTGGAGGCGCCTCTAACGCTTGCTTGGAGGAAAGAAGGCCTTAGTGGTGCAACCGAAACCTTCGTGAACTTACTCAGTAGCATTGCGAAGAACTACTCGAGCAGGAATTAGCCATTGCCATCGACTTGGGCTAACGCTGCCAAACGAGCTTTGGCCAAAAACACTTCGCCAAGAGACTCGCTTGCGAAATCGCAAAATCCCTATAAAAAATCAGCGTTTCACCCGAAACCAAGCCGCATACATCGAAGGCACTGAAAACTTCTACGTCATCACCCGCTACCACTGGAGCAGTGACTACGCCATGAGCATTTTTGATCTGAGCTCGGAGGTGAAGGTAGGGATGCGCTAGGGTTGCGCTGCGTCGCCCCAAGTCAATCGATCCCGCGCCAAGCGCGCCGCCTCCCGAAGTCGCCCTGCTTACTGATTTGATCCAAGATGGCCGCGCCTGCATGCTCGGCGCGAT
>JANPAK010000081.1:0-7707 GCA_031429925.1 Variovorax sp. | reverse complement strand
ACTCGGGTCTGATTTTCGAGAGAAACGCCACCTATCTTGGGCGCGGCTTTACTCAGACGCTAGAGCCCCGAGCCCTCTACACCTACACACCATATCGTGATCAGACCTCGCTTCCCATTTATGACAGCGGAAGCACAGACTACAACTTTGCAACGGTGTTTGGTGAGAACGCGTTCACCGGAAATGACCGTATCTCCGACAACAACTTGCTCACGCTCGGGCTAACGTCCCGGCTGCTGGCTCCTGCAACTGGCGCAGAGATTGTGCGGCTGAGCTACGCGCAGCGATTGCGATTCTCCAATCAACGAGTCACTTTGCCCGGCGGCGTGCCTGACACGACCCGGTTCTCAGATATGCTCTTTGGAGGAGCCATCAATTGGAGTCCTCGTTGGCAGCTCGACTCGACAGTTCAGTACAGCCCTAACCTCAATCGATCGCAACGTACAACGGTGAGTACCCGTTACACGCCAAGCGATTACCGCGTTGTTAGTGCGGCCTACCGCAATAACCGAGGTGTGAGTGAGCAGATTGATCTTGGTTGGCAATGGCCACTCAACGACCTCTGGGGCGACAAAGGTGCCAATCTCGGCCCTGGTCGCGGCCAAGGCAAAGGCCGCTGGTACAGCTCTGGGCGCATGAACTTCAGCTTGCGAGACAAGCGGTTGGTCGATACGCTGGTAGCGCTAGAGTACGATGGTGGTAGTTGGCTTGCACGCATTGCTACCGAGCGTTTGCAGACCACCAACGCCAGTGCGAACAAGCGGATACTTTTTCAAATGGAGTTCATCGGCTTTGCTCGCGTGGGTTCTAATCCGCTGTCGATTTTGAAGAACAATGTGCCCCGATACCAGCTGCTGCGTGAGAAAATAGATGTTTCTCCTAGCCGATTCAGTAATTACGAGTGACGAGTGATGAATGCATTGAAAGCGCTTCTATTGTTTTTCCGCGCAAGGAACTTTGCTTTTCTGAAAGTGGCGATTGTCGCGCACGGTTTGGCATTCGCGACGGGCCATACGCTTGCGCAATTGCGTGCTAGTCCGAACCTAAGCTTTGGAAGCTCGGCGCAGAACACCGCTCAGCGCAGCGCCGATTACATTGTCGCGATAGTGAATTCCGAGCCTGTGACCAATAATGAGGTTCGCACAAGGGTTCTGCAGATTGAGCAGCAAGTTAGTGCGCGCGGTGGCGCCTTGCCTCCAAGGCAAGAACTTTATGACCAAGTCTTGGAGCGTTTGATCAGCGAGCGCACGCAGATACAGCTTGCGCGGGACACCGGCATGAAGGTCGAGAGCACCGCCCTCGACAGCGCGATTCTCAATATTGCGCGCCAGAACCAACTAAGTACGGATCAGCTGCGAGTGCGCATGCGCGAAGATGGTGTCGATTTCGATAGTTTTCGAAACGGGCTGAGAGATGAAATTTTGTTGCAAAGAATCCGTGAGCGAGACGTGGAGCCACGTGTCCGCGTCACCGATTCTGAACTTGATCAATTCATTCGCGAGCAGCGTGAGCCGATTGACAGCAGTAACACCGAAATCAACCTTGCACAAATATTGATCGCGGTGCCTGAGAGTGCCGCTGAGAGCCAAATCGCACTGTTAGCAGCAAAGGCGCAACGCGCTTTTGAGCGAGCGCGTGCTGGAGAAGACTTTGCAGCCTTGGTGCGTGAGTTGTCCGATGCACCAGACCGTGCTAGTGGAGGCCAATTGGGGATGCGACCGATAGACCGATATCCGTCATTGTTTGTTGAGGCAACACAAAGCCTTAAGCCGGGAGCGGTGGCGGCTCCCATTCGATCAGGGGCTGGCTTTCATGTTTTAAAGCTTGTCGACCAAAGGCAGGCCGGTCTCGCAAGCCTCAAAGTGCAGCAAACCAGGGCGCGCCACATTTTGTTGCGGACTGGCGCGCAGTTGAGTGAGTCTGTCGCGTTGGAACGATTGAAGGCGTTACGCCAGCGCATTGCTGCCGGGCTTGATTTTGCGACGGCAGCCCGCGAAAACTCACAGGATGGATCAGCGAGCCAGGGCGGTGACTTGGGTTGGGCAACAGCGGGGCAGTTTGTTCCTGAGTTTGAGGAGGTCATGAATTCACTAGCTCCCGGTCAGGTGTCGGAGCCCGTCGTGTCGCGCTTTGGGGTTCATGTGATCCAAGTCCAAGAGCGGCGCGAGCGCAATATGGACGAGCGCGAGCAGCGAGAGGCTGCGCGCGCGGCGTTACGAGAGAAGAAGCTTGATGAGGCATATCTGACCTGGGCGAAGGATTTGCGCGCCAAGGCTTACGTTGAGTTACGCCAGCCGCCGCAATGATGCACAAGCGCTGCATCGCGGATATGGAGTCCGCGCCGATGATTCTGTGGCCTGTACGATGAGGCATATTCCGCGCAAACGGTTTGGACAGCACTTTCTGGTGGATCAAAATATCATCGCTCAGATTGTGGATGGTATTTCGCCCAAGGCGCTTGACCATATGGTTGAGATTGGTCCTGGCTTGGGTGCGCTCACCAAGCCCCTGCTCAGGCATGTCGACGCGATGACCGTCGTCGAGATTGATCGTGATCTCGTTGCGCATTGGAAGGCGCATCCGCAGCTTCAGGTGATTGACGCAGATGTCTTGAAAGTGGACTTTTCCAAGATAACCAGAGCGCAGCTTGCTTTGAAAAATACGGCCATCCTTGACGCTGAGGCGGCTCACTTGCGAATTGTTGGCAACTTGCCTTACAACATCTCCACGCCGATCCTGTTCCATCTGATGTCATTTGCGCCATTGGTCATGGATCAGCATTTCATGCTCCAGAAGGAAGTGATTGATCGCATGGTCGCTCAGCCTGCAACAGCGGACTATGGGCGCTTAAGTGTGATGCTGCAGTGGCGCTACGCCATGCAAAACTTTTTGGCTGTGCCGCCTAGCTCGTTTGATCCACCGCCTCGTGTGCAAAGTGCGATGGTTCGTATGCTGCCCTACGCCCAACCACTGCCGCTCAATCGTCAATTGTTTGAAGAGCTGGTGAAGGTGGCTTTTAGTCAGCGGCGCAAGCTACTGCGACATACTTTGGGCCGCTGGTTGGAAGAGCGCAGATTCTCGGGCGAGTTTGACGTTCAACGCCGCGCTGAAGAGGTGCCGGTGGCAGCGTTTGTCGCGTTGGCTCAGTCGCTGACGCAAGAGAAGTCTTAAGGGATAGCCTTCAGCGCCCTTCGGTATTGAATGGCCTCGGCGACGTGAGTCACTTGAGTGCTGTGTGAGCCCGCTAAGTCGGCAATCGTGCGGGCGACGCGCAAGGATCGATGAATGGCCCGGCTTGACCAACCTAGGCGGGCCGCTGCAGTATTCAAGAATTTCCGTGCAGCATCATCCAGGATGACCTGCTGTTCCAAGGCTTTGCCCTCTAGACTGCGGTTAAGCTGACCTTGTCGATCAATACTGCGCCGCTGCGCTTGTTGCACCCGATGCGCAATGTCGGCGCTGCATTCTGGCGCAGTGGACGTTGTCGCCAAACCAGGCGCACGCAGCAAATCGTCTGGTGTGAGCGCCTGAACCTCCACGTGGATATCGATACGGTCTAGCAGCGGACCGGAGAGCTTGCCTTGGTAGCGTGCAACTTGATCGGGGGTGCAGCGGCAAACTTTGAGACGCGAACCGAGATGGCCACACTGGCAGGGATTCATCGCCCCGATCAATTGAAATCGTGCTGGAAATGTTGCGCTTTGCATCGCTCGCGATATGCTGATCTGTCCGGTTTCTAGGGGCTCGCGTAAGGCTTCGAGCGACGCGCGCGAAAATTCGGGCATTTCGTCAAGGAACAACACGCCCTCGTGAGCGAGTGAAATCTCTCCTGGTCGGGGCGGCGATCCACCACCGACCAACGCCACCGCGCTCGCGGTGTGGTGGGGCGACCGCACCGAGCGCCGCCCCCAGCGCTCGGTCTTGAATTGGCCAGCTAAGCTCAATATAGCGGCCGACTCGAGTGCTTCATGGGTATTCATCGGCGGCAAAATGCTTGCAAAGCGCTGCGCTAACATCGACTTGCCTGTACCTGGTGCACCAACCATCAACAGGCTGTGTCCTCCAGTCGCTGCAATCTCGAGCGCCCGCTTGGCCGCTTGCTGACCCTTCACTTCATTCATGTCAACAGCTGCGCGATCGACGGCTTTCTCTGGCGCCTTCACAATCGTCCAACCTAGCGTCGGTTCTGCTGAGGGCGCAGGTTGATCTGCGCACCCCGGCGCAAAGCGAGCGACCACATCCAGTAAATGCGTTACCCCCACCACTCGCGTGTCCGTCACAAGGCAGGCCTCTTCTGCGCTGCCCTGCGGCAACACTAGGACAGGACGAGCTGCAACTTGACCCTTACCCTCATTTGATGTGCTCATCGCCAGCCCCAAAGCCATGGCCAAGGCGCCATGCACCGGGCGCAACTGCCCCGAGAGGGAAAGTTCTCCTGCGAACTCGTAGCCTGCAAGCTTGGCGGCATCGATTTGACCGCTGGCCGCCAAAATCCCTAGTGCAATGGGCAAATCAAAGCGACCTGAATCCTTTGGAATATCTGCCGGGGCCAGATTAACGGTAATGCGCTTGTTGCTTGGAAACTCCAGCCCACAGTTGGCAATGGCTGAGCGAACGCGCTCGCGCGCTTCCTTGACCTCAGTATCTGCCAGCCCAACCAAGGTGAAGCTGGGCAACCCGTTGGCCAAATGCACCTCAACCTGCACCGACACGGCGCGCAATCCCACCAACCCCCTTGAATGCACCAATACGAAGCTTGACATAATTTATCCCTATTTTGGTGCACTTTGCTGGAAATGGCTTTGCCGAGTGGGGTGTTGGTTCGAGTTAACTATTTCAATCCCAATGGGACTAAAACTGTATATACATACACATTTTAGTGCATTGCTAGGCTGTTGCACCACTGTCACCAACCAGAATGACCGACATGGCCATGAAGCGTGAACAAATTGGCACGATCCGTGCATCTCGACAGACAGTCACGAATCATTTTCACCACTATCCAAAGGACCCATCATGACATTGACACAACTTTCCATGGCCGTTGCTCTGTCGGCTGCAAGCTTCGGGGCATTCGCTCAGGCTAAGGCACCAGCACCAGATTACACCTTGTCATTCAACGCGGGCGCGGTCACCGATTACCGCTTCCGCGGTATCGCACAAACGTCAAAAAAACCGGCGATTCAAGGCGGTGTGGATTTCGCGCATAAGAGCGGTATCTATGCGGGCGCTTGGGGTTCAAATGTTAGCTGGATCAAAGATTTCAACGGAGCCACCAAGGGCACCTTTGAACTGGATCTGTATGGCGGGTACAAGGGGGAAATCGCTAAAGACCTGAGCTTCGATGTCGGCGCGATCACGTACCGCTACCCAGGAAACAACTCTGGTGCAGTGGGAACGCCGGGCGCTGGAACTGTATCCAACGCCAATACCACCGAAGTGTACGGAGCCCTGACATACAGCATGTTCACGGCCAAATACAGCCGTAGCACCAGTGACTTCTTGGGCTTTCTGAACAGCAGCGGCAGCACCTACCTTGACTTAAGCGCAGCCTTCGATCTGGGCAATGGATTTACTTTAACTCCCCATATTGGCGTTCAAAAAGTGGATAGCAACAAGCTGTTCGACTACACCGACTACGCACTAACGCTGGCAAAAGACATGGGCAATGGATTGACAGTCACCGCAATGGCGACCGGCACCAATGCCAAGAAAGTGCAATACACCGACCTTAAAGGTAAGTACATCGGCAACAACGCGCTGGTTCTTGGCGTGAAGTACAGCTTCTAAGCTCTGAGTCCATATAACAAGGAGAACACATGAAACTTGTCACCGCCATTATCAAACCGTTTAAGCTGGACGAGGTGCGTGAAGCACTGTCTGGCATGGGCGTGCAGGGCATTACCGTCACTGAAGTCAAAGGCTTCGGACGACAAAAAGGCCACACCGAGCTGTATCGCGGCGCGGAGTATGTGGTTGATTTTCTGCCAAAGGTCAAAATCGAAGCGGCAATTGCCGATGATTTGGTCGAGCGCGTCATTGAGGCAATCGAAGGTGCTGCCCGCACCGGCAAGATTGGCGATGGCAAGATTTTCGTGTACGACCTTGAGCAGGTTGTGCGTATCCGTACCGGCGAGACCGGTAAGGAAGCCCTCTAATTCCAACTGAGTGATCCACTATGAAGAAACTACTCTCCTCTCTGGCCCTCGGTTGGGCCTTGGTGATGGGCTCCGGCATCGCGCTGGCCCAGACTGCAGCTCCTGCTGCGGCTGCTTCGGCCCCTGCTGCGGCTGCTTCTGAAGCGCAATCCGCTGCTGCTGCACCTGCTGCCGCTGCGGCAGCACCTGCTGCTGCTGCAGCTGCGCCTGCGCCCGTGCCAAACAAAGGCGATACCGCTTGGATGACCATTGCTACCGCCATGGTGATCTTCATGACGATCCCAGGCCTGGCCTTGTTCTACGGCGGTTTGGTCCGCAGTAAAAACATGCTGTCGGTGCTGATGCAGGTATTTGTCGTCAGTTCATTGATCTATGTGCTGTGGGTGGTCTATGGCTATGCCCTGACCTTTGGTGGCGACGGCACGTTCTTTGGCACATTTGACAAACTCTTCCTGAAAGGCGTCACGCCAGACTCTGTCGCTGCAACTTTCTCCAAGGGTGTGGTCATTCCTGAGCTGAGTTTTGTTGCGTTCCAAGCGACGTTTGCTGCAATCACTTGTGCTCTGATCGTGGGTGCTTTTGCTGAGCGCATCAAGTTCTCAGCGGTCTTGGCATTCAGCGTGCTGTGGTTCACCTTCAGCTACATCCCGATCGCACACATGGTGTGGTATTGGGCCGGCCCTGATGCCATTACTGATGCCGCCTCACTTGAGAAAGTCGTGGCTGGCGCAGGTTTGTTGTGGGGCAAGGGTGCGCTGGACTTCGCAGGCGGCACAGTAGTGCACATCAATGCGGCTGTGGCCGGTTTGGTTGGCGCCTATGTGATCGGCAAGCGCGTTGGCTATGGCAAAGAGTCCATGACTCCTCACAGCCTGACGCTGACCATGGTCGGTGCATCTATGTTGTGGTTCGGCTGGTTTGGCTTCAATGCTGGCTCAAACCTCGAAGCTAACGGCTTGACCGCATTGGCCTTCATCAACACCTTGGTGGCAACCGCCGCTGCGGCACTGGCTTGGATTGTTGGCGAGGCGCTCTCCAAAGGCAAGGCTTCGATGCTGGGTGCTGCATCAGGTGCTGTGTCTGGTTTGGTCGCCATCACGCCCGCTTGCGGTTTCGTTGGTCCAATGGGTGCAATCATCATCGGCATCGTCGCTGGCTTCGCATGCTTGTGGGGCGTCAATGGCCTCAAGCGCATGCTTGGCGCCGATGACTCGCTCGATGTGTTTGGCGTGCACGGTGTGGGCGGTATCGTGGGTGCTTTGCTCACCGGCGTCTTCGCAGCGCCTTCGCTGGGCGGCACAGGTGTTTATGACTACGTGGCCAACAAGGTCGGCGAAGGTTACAGCATTGGCGGCCAAGTCTGGATTCAGCTACAAGGCGTGCTTGTCACTGTCGTGTGGTCAGGCGTTGTTGCCTTCATCGCCTTCAAACTGGTTGATCTCGTGATCGGCTTGCGTGTCTCTGAAGAAGAAGAGCGCGAAGGCTTGGATATTTCAAGCCACGGCGAGACCGCCTACAACCGTTGATTCTTCGCGTTGATCTGTCTTTG
>JANPAK010000080.1:0-4733 GCA_031429925.1 Variovorax sp. | reverse complement strand
TGAATTGCTGCACGGCCCTGCGGCGGCGCAGATTGTGGATTGGTGTGCTGTGCCTGCACCCACACCGGCATAGAGCTGGGCGCGCGCCTCAAAAGCAATGAGCAGGCATGCTGCGCTCACCAAATATAAGAAATCTTTGATATACCGGCTCTTCATACATGCTCCTTCAATCCGAATTTACGTTTTGATGAAGGGAAGCATATGGCGACGACGGGTTGGCCACAACCGTCCTGAAGTACAGTGTGCACATGGCCGATTTAGGATCCGCCTGTCCCAGTTTCAGCAGCAGTCTGAATTGGAGTTTTCAGTGGACTTCAAGGCGGCCAGAGTCGAAGCCAAGCCGCTCGAGCGATTTATTCAAACCTCTATGAGTTTGCCGCCAACCGAATACAGAGAGCCGTCTGCCACTGCGCCGGTGAGTTCAGGCACAGTCACCTCCCTGTTCTCGGGGTAGCTCAGCACCGGCCCAAAATGCGTGTTCAGCCCCACGACGATATCAAACCGGTTTCACACCAATGCACACCGCCACTTCATCCGCGCTCACATACTGTTCAAAATCGGTGGCATAGCAACGCTGCCAATCGCTGCGTGGCGCAGCAAAATGCTGCCATACCCGCCCCCAGGCCTCAATCACCGCCTGTGGCATCGCACCTTTGGCAGGAAACACGAGATATTCCCCGCCTTGAATGTGCACTGTCGCGTGATCAGCTTTCGGTGCTGTGCCAGCCGCAGCTTGCGCCCCCGCCGTCACGTCAAATGCGCCCGTCCAATCACTCTCATACCCGCTATAAACCCCATAAATCGCAGACGCTGCCGCACCCGGCGAGCTGAAATACCGCCCCCAAAGTGCGCCAATCTTTGCCTCGGGTGTTTGCTCTGCCGCGTTGGTGGTTCTTACTTGCAAGCCTTGTACTTCGAAAGATGAAAACTGCTGAATCTCAGGGCTTATCGGTTTCTCCGGCGTCTGTTGAACATGAGCCAGACTGTATCGGAGGCGATTGCGCTTTGGTTGCGGTCTTTAGATTTCGCTCCACGCCAGACCCCTTCGACAAGCTCAAGGCGAGCGCTTGGATACTAGAAATTCAATAGCACCCCGCGCAATAAATACGCGGGCTACTGGCTCAAAAGCCTTTAAAAAAGAGAAATTAGTCGGGTTCTGACTCCAATTCATTTCTGACCCCAATTCATTTCAATTAATCTTAAAGCCCCAAATCACTCAAGCTGGCATGCTCATCTGGCCTGCGCCCTAGCGGCCAGAAGAATTGGCGATCCGATTCTTTCATCGGCATGTCGTTGATGCTGGCAAAGCGGCGCGCCATGAAGCCTTCGGGAGTGAATTCCCAGTTTTCGTTGCCGTAGCTGCGATACCAGTGGCCGCTGTCGTCGTGCCACTCGTAAGCGAAGCGCACGGCGATGCGGTTGGCTTCAAAGGCCCAGAGCTCTTTGATCAGGCGGTAATCCAGCTCTTTGGCCCATTTGCGCTGCAAGAAGCCGCGCACCTGCTCTCGCCCGACGGGAAACTCGGCGCGGTTGCGCCAGCGCGTGTCTTCGGTGTAGACCTGCACCACGCGATCGGGGTCGCGGGTGTTCCACGCATCTTCTGCCATACGCACTTTTTGAATGGCTGTTTCCCGCGTGAAGGGCGGCAGGGGTGGCTTGGTTTCCACGTGCAGGCTCAATAGGTTTTATAAGGCAAGAATTTGCCAGACAGCACCACATTGACGCGATCACCTTTGGGATCGGGCTGGCGCACGATGTCCATCGAGAAATCAATCGCGCTCATGATGCCATCACCGAATTCTTCGTGGATCAGCTCTTTGATCGTGGTGCCATACACACTGACGATTTCATACCAGCGATAGATCAGCGGATCGGTGGGCACGGGTGTAGGCAGCGAGCCTTTGTAGGGCACGACTTGCAGCCATTTTTGCTCGTCGGCATTCAGGCCAAAGATTTTGCCAAGGATCTTGGCTTGCTCAGGCGTTGCCGTCATTTGGCCAAGGCACAAAGCGGTCGTCCATTCTTTGCTGTGTCCGACCTTTTTGGCCACAGATTCCCAGCTGATACCTTTGCTGACTTTGGCTGTGATGATTTTTTCGGTAACTTCGAGGCGGTTCATAGTGTCTCCAGAAATAGAGGGGGTTGAAGAGAAAGGAAAATCAATGCAGTCAATGCGTAGAGCCAGCTTTGGCGCGGCTCACGAGGAAATCCACGATGTGGTTGCGCAGCTCGTAATAGCCGGGTAAGTGATGCAGTTGCGCACGCACGCGCTCACGCGGCAGTGTGTTGCGCACGACTTCCGCAATACCGCCGGGCACATAGCCGGAAGGCGTCTCTGAGCCATTGCTCATGAGCAAAATGCGATCCGCCAGCAAAATGGCTTCATCCACATCGTGGGTGATCATGAACACCGTCTGCTGCGTCTTGCGCACGATGCTCATCAGCTCGTCTTGGATCGTGCCGCGCGTGAGCGCATCGAGCGCGCCAAAAGGCTCGTCGAGCAACAGCATTTTGGGCTGAATCGCAAAAGCTCGCGCAATGCCCACGCGCTGCTTCATGCCGCCAGAAAGCTGGGAAGGCTTTTTATCGATAGCAGCTGTCAAGCCCACCATCGCCACAAAGCGCTCCACCTGCGCCTGGACTTCGCTCGCGCGCCAATCTGGCCAGCGCGATTTCACGGCAAAGGCAATATTGCTGCGCACCGTGAGCCAAGGCATCAAGGCATGGCTTTGAAACACCACACCGCGCTCCAGGCTCGGGCCTGCGACTTCGCGGTTGTCCATGAACACATGACCCGACGTCGCGGTATCCAGCCCAGCCAACACATTGAGCACGGTGGTCTTGCCGCAGCCAGAATGGCCAATGATGCAGACAAACTCACCTTTGTCGATGCTGAAGCTCACCTGCTCAAACACAGGCTTGGCAGGCGTGAAGCTCTTGCTCAAACCCTCCACTTTGAGGAATCCCTGCATGGTGTGGTCTTTCTGTGCGGTGGGCGGGGTGACGACAGAGGTGATCGCGCTACGCTGTGCTGCATCACTCCACATACGTCACCCATTTTTGGAATTGCGCAAACGTGAGATCAAGCAGCATGCCCACGATGCCGATCATGATGATGGCGAAAATCACATTGGTGAGTGAGAGGTTGTTCCACTCGTTCCAGACGAAATAGCCAATGCCCGTACCGCCCACCAGCATTTCAGCAGCCACGATCACGAGCCAAGCAATACCCATGGAGATGCGCATACCCGTGAGGATGGTGGGCGCTGCCGCAGGCAAGATCACCAAGAAGGCTTTGCGCAGGGGGTTAACTTCCAACGTGCTGGCCACATTGAGCCATTCGCGCTTCACCGCTGACACTCCAAAAGCGGTGTTGATCAGCATCGGCCAGACCGAGCAAATGAAGATCACAAAGATGCCACTGATGGATGAATCTTTGATCGTGTACAGCGCCAGCGGCATCCAAGCCAGAGGGGAAATCGGCTTGAGCACTTGGATGAAGGGATCAAACGCGCGGCGCAGCAGCGGCGACATGCCGATCACAAAGCCCAAGGGAATCGCCACCAAAGCCGCCAAGAAAAACCCCAAGCCAACGCGCCCCAGCGAATAGCCCAATTGGATGGCAATGCCTTTGTCGTTCGGTCCGTTGTCAAAAAACGGGTTCGACAAATGCCCCCAAGCCGTGCTGCCCATCTGGCTCAAGCTGGGAAAGCCGCCGGATTTGGTGGCGCCAGGGTCTTTGCCAAGCAGCTTGGCGTATTCAATTTGCTCTGCCGTCATGCCGGCGGATGAGCCGCCGACGCTGGGGCCAGTGGTGGCCGCGGCCCAGATGCCCAAGATCACGAGCAAGATCAGCACAGACAGCACACCCGCCTTGAACTCGAGTGTTTTCATAAACGGCATGATCAACCCATCTTGTTGATCGGGAAGCTCTTGGCGTATTCAGCCGCTTTCGCTGCATCGAATTCGCGCCCCATGATCTTGAATTTGGGATAAGCGCCATCGGGCACCTTCATATCCAGCGCCTTCATGTGCTTCTTGGCATCGGTGATGAGAAACACTTTCTCCGCAATTTGCTTGTAATTCACATCGCCTTTGATATAGCCCCAGCGCTGCATTTGCGTGAGCATCCAAACCGCCATGGATTGCCAAGGCATCGGATCAAAATCAGCGCGATCTGGCACGGTTTTCACGCCGCCCAAGCCATCCGCAAAGCGACCTGTGAGCACTTGCTGCAACACCGTCTCGGGCTGATTGAGGTATTGCGCTGGCGCGATCACTTTGGCAATCAGTTCGCGGTTTTCTGGCTTGCGCGCCATGGCGGCAGCCGTGAGCACAGCGCGATACAACGCGGCAAAGGTGTTGGGATTTTTCTGGATGAATTCTGTGCTCGTGCCGAAGGCGCAGCAAGGATGGCCATCCCACAGATCTTTGGTGAGCAAATGCAAGAAACCAATTTCCTCAAACACAGCGCGCTGGTTGAAAGGATCAGGGCCCAGATAGCCATCGATATTGCCGGCACGCAAATTGGCCACCATCTCCGGTGGCGGCACCACGCGAATTTGAATGTCGGTGTCTGGATTGAGGCCAGCTTCTGCCACGTAATAGCGCAGCAAGAAATTGTGCATGCTGAATTCAAAAGGCACAGCAAATTTGAAACCCTTCCACATCTTGGGATCGCGTTTGTCTTTGTGTTTGTTGGCCAGCGTGATGGCTTGGCCGTTGGTGTTCTG
>JANPAK010000079.1:0-4065 GCA_031429925.1 Variovorax sp. | reverse complement strand
CTGCTGCTGCCCGCCAGAGAGCGTGCGCGCGGGGCGAGGGGCCAAATCCGCCAAATCGACTTGCTGCAGGGCATGAAAAGCCGCCACTTTGGCTGCCTTCCATGCGCCCAGCGTTTTGGGGCCAGCCAGCCATGCGGCCAGCGCAACATTGCCCAGCACGCTCGCCCGGAGCATCCAAGGCTTTTGAAACACGAAAGCCTGGCGCTTGATGTCTGTCTGATAGACGCTGCCCTGCGTGGGTGGGATCAAGCCTTGCATCAAGCGCAGCGCCGAGCTTTTGCCACTGCCGTTTGCGCCAACCAGGGCCACGCTTTCGCCTTTTTGCACGGCAAAGCTCACGCCCTGCAAAGCCTGCACCCGGCCAAAGCGCAAGGCCACATCGTTCAGATTGATGAGCACGGGAGCGGTCATGTGGCCATCACTTCGCGTTGCTCGCGCCAGTTTTTCAGTAGCGCAATCCAGGCATTGAGGCCCAAGACGATCGCCATCAGCACAATGCCGAGGCCGAGCGCCAGCGGTAAATCGCCTTTGCTGGTTTCCAGCGCGATGGCGGTGGTCATCACGCGTGTAAAGCCGTCAATATTGCCGCCCACGATCATCACCGCGCCCACCTCGGCAATCGCCCGGCCAAAAGCAGCCATGGCAATCGAAAGCAAGACAAATCGTTCATCCAACAGAAGCAAAACCGCCCGCATGCCGCCCCCTGCGCCCATGGCTCTGATTTGCTCGCCATGGCTGCGGTCTGCATCTTCCAAGCTCTGCCGCACCCACGCGGCCACAATCGGAATCACCAGCAGGGTTTGCGCCAGCACCATGGCTTTGAACGAAAACAACCAGCCCAGAAAGCCCAGCGGCCCGCTACGCGACAGCAGCAAATACACCAGCAAACCCACCACCACAGAGGGCAAAGCCAGCATGGCATGCAAACCCGCCAACACCACTTGCCGCCATGCAAACCGAGCCACCGCCAGCCAAGCGCCCAACGCCGCGCCGATCAAAAACCCCAGCATGGTGGCCGTGCTGCTCACCGCCAAAGACCGCCCAATGATCGCCCACAGCGCAGCATCGCCAGAGGCGATCAGCGAGAGGGCAGCCGACAAACTGTCGTAGAGAGAATTCACCGCGGCTAGCTTAAGCGCGGTAGCTAGGCAGAGCTATGGGGAATAGCGAGCTATGAAATGATTTGCATACCAATGACGCACTTCATGGCTCAAGCCGCAATTGCAGATACCTCACGCCCACCACCGGGTTGTAAACATAGGCATCGGTCTCCTCAAACCCGAGCTTTTCGTACATGCCTTGAGCCACTTGCATGAT
The DNA here is from genome assembly GCA_031429925.1 of Variovorax sp. Taxonomy (GTDB): domain Bacteria; phylum Pseudomonadota; class Gammaproteobacteria; order Burkholderiales; family Burkholderiaceae_C; genus JANMDU01. The sequence goes on along the minus strand of JANPAK010000079.1, from coordinate 2,748 downwards.
GGGCAGGGTATCCAGCAGCAGGCGCTGGTAGCCGATTTGGCGAGCGTCGGCAATGATGTGTTCGGCCAGCAGCCGGCCGAGGCCCTGGCCTTGGTGCGCGGGCCGCAAATACAGGCGTTTCATTTCTGCGGCTTGGGCATCATGGCGACGCAAAGCCACGCAGCCGGCCAAATCGGCGCCCACCCAAGCCAGATACAGGCGGGCGTCGGGCGGCGCATATGCGCCGGGCAGCTGCGCCATTTCGCGCTCGAAATCTTGAAAACACAAATCAATGCCGAGCCAACTTTGGTATTCCAGCAGCAATTCGCGCAAAGCAGGAAGCTGCGGGTGGTCGGTGGTATCGAGGAGTTGCAGAGAAAAACCTGGCGTCATGCTGTGCATCGTAGGTGACAGCGATCGATGGATTGATGAATCCTGTACATTAACGCCTGTGCTAATTGGCACCTTGCTAGGGGTGCTGCGCATTAATCCTGATGTGCGGCTGAGATCAAACCCTTGAACCTGACTGAGGTAATCCTCGCGAAGGAAAGCTTATGACTAAACACACTAAAAATCTATCCATTTATTGGCCAAATCGGCCATTCGCCCTCACACATTCTGCGCGAGGTGCTCTTCTTTTCATAGCGTCTCTCGGTTGCGCCCAGCATGTTGCCGCGCAAGCCGCGCCACCTGAGAGCACCCTAGCACCCGTGATCGTGAGCGCGCCCACCCAGCGCCAGCAGCTCTCGGTCGGCGGGTTTGCCGACCTGCCTTTGCGCGAAACGCCGATCTCTGCCACCGTCATCACCGCGCAAGACATCCAAGCTGCCGGCGCACAGCGGCTGGCCGATCTCTATAAGCTCGATGCCTCGGTGTCAGACGCCTACAACGCGGTGGGCTACATCGATTACGCCACCGTGCGCGGCTTTCGCATTGACAACAAATTCAACTACCGCCGCGATGGCCTGCCCATCTCAGGCGATACCGCGATTGGTTTGGCCAACAAAGAGCGCATTGAAATCTTGAAGGGCACCAGCGGCATCCAAGCCGGAACGAGTGCCCCCGGCGGCTTGGTGAACTATGTAGTCAAACGCCCTTCACTCTCACCCACGCGCAGCCTTAACCTGAGCGTTGACGCCAATGGCCAGATCGGCGCAGCACTAGATTTCGGCGGCCGCTTCGGCGAAGCAAACGCCCAAGGCTATCGCCTGAACGTCGCCACCGATCGCCTCAGCAGCGCCGCCCCGGGCACGCGCGGCAGCCGCCAACAGCTCGCCTTCGCGCTGGATTCGCGCATGGGCCGCGATGGCCTGCTCGAAGCGGAGTTTGAATGGAGCCGCCAGAGCCAGCCCACGGTGCCCGGTCTGTCGATCCTGGGTAACGCAGGCATCCTGCCGCCCGCCGATCCCAAGCTCAACTTGAATCGCCAATCGTGGAGCCGCCCCACGGTCTTCGAAGGCCTCACCGGCTCGCTGCGCTACCAACAAGCCATCAACGACCAATGGCAATGGACAGCGCAGCTGGGCAGCCAACGCCTCAAAACGGACGATCGTATTGCCTTCCCCTATGGTTGCACCGACAGCAACGGTGTCGATTACTACGCCGATCGCTTTTGCCCCAACGGCGATGCAGACATCTACGACTTCGCAAGCCTTGGCGAGCGGCGTAACAAACTCGCCGCAGAATTCAAAATCGACGGCGCTTTTCAAACCGGCAGCGTCAAGCACGCCTTAAGCTTCGGGGCGATGCAATCCTCAGCCCGGATTCAAACCCCCGAGAGCGCCTATAACTATTCCGGCACGATCAACCTCGCCAACCCCACCCAGCCGATCCCGCCCGATCCTTCACTCACCGTGCCAGGTAACACTTTGCGCGAGAAGAGCCTAGAGCTCTTCGCCACCGACGTGATCGCTTGGAACGACAGCTTCAAAACCTGGCTCGGCTTGCGCCACACACAACTCAAGCGCAGCGATCAGGCCAGCGCCATCAGCTACAGCCAAAGCTTCACCACGCCTTGGTTGGCTCTGAGCTACACGCAGGGCCGCAATACTTGGTATGCCAGCCATGGCCAAAGCATCGAATCCAGCGTAGTCCCGAATCTGCCCGCCTACGGCACACAAGCTGGCCTGCCCCTGGCCGCGCAACGCAGCCGCCAAATGGAAATCGGCATCAAATCACTGTGGAAGCATGCGGCAAGCCGGAGCGAGACCGGCTTGGCGTGGTTTGATATTCAGCGCCCCCTAGCTTTTGACAACGGCACCAGCCTTGTGCTCGACGGCCAGCAGCGCCACCGCGGCCTCGAGGCCAGTGCATCGCACAGTCAAGGCCCTTGGAATATCGGCGCATCCGCCACTTGGCTGCGGGCCACACAGCAAGATGCGCTGCTCAACCCCGCGCTCAACGGCCTCAAGCCCACCAATGTGCCCGGCCACATCCTGCGCCTGAATGCGGCTTACCGCGTCGCTCCCAACTGGCTGCTCGGCGCGCACCTGAGCCACGAAGGCCGCCGCGCGATCTTGCCCGACAACAGCCTTTTTCTCCCCGCTTGGACGCGCCTAGACGCCAGTTTGAAATGGGATACGCAATTGAGTGGCTACAAAAGCAGTTGGCAGCTAGGTATCAACAACCTGCTTGATAAGCGCTTCTATCAAGAAAGCCCGCATCAGTTTGGTCATGCGTATCTGTTCCCCGCCCAGCCGCGCACGCTGCGTCTGAGCCTGAGCATTTCTCTGTGATCCCCCTATCGGAGGCCCTGTTTTTCGGGCTATA
>JANPAK010000078.1:0-1923 GCA_031429925.1 Variovorax sp. | reverse complement strand
TGATAGCACGCTGCGCACGTCTTTCAAGGACTAGATGGTCTAAAGCAGTTAGATTCGCTTCCCAACCTGGCTCCACCACAGTCGTGGCATTTCTCTCAGCAATGATCGCCGGGCCGGGGATCACGTCACCGGGCTGCAAGTCCTCTCGCACCACCAGCCGCGCCTCATGCCACTGCCCGCCAGAGAACACTTTCACCGTCTCGCGCGAAGGCACGGCGCGTGGCTCGTGCAAGGGGTGGCGCTTCTCAGCGGGCGCATCACCACTGATCACGGCTTCTACTGACACTGCCTCGACCACAAAAGCCTTGCCTTGCATGAGAAATGCAAAGCGCTGCTTGTAGGCCTTTTCAAACGCAGCTTCAATACTCGCCAAATCACCAAAGGGAACGACCAAGGCCGTATCTGTGCCTTGATACTTCACGTGCACGCGTCGATGCACTTGGACTGCGCCCTGCCCCATCTCTTGGCTTTTAAGTTCTTTGCTGGCAGTTTGCGCAAGCGCATCTAACTTAGCCGACACTTCCACCAGCGCTCCATTTGCGAGCAGCAATTCCACAGCCTGTTCACGGATCACGCTCTGATCCGCCAAGCCCATACCATAGGCCGAGAGCACACCCGCATACGGATGCACAAACACACGCGTCATGCCCAGTGCATCCGCCACGAGGCATGCGTGCTGCCCGCCTGCGCCGCCGAAGCATTGCAGGGTGTAGCGTGTGACGTCGTAGCCGCGTGCGACCGATATTTTCTTGATCGCATTGGCCATCTGCTGCACTGCGATATTGATAAAGCCTTCAGCTACCGATTCGGCTGAGCGCCCCACGCGACCTGCAATCTCGTTGAATTTCTCCAATGCCGCTTCATAGCTCAGGGCCTCATTAGCTGCGGCACCAAACACCTTGGGAAAGTGACGCGGCTGGATCTTGCCCACCATCACATTCGCATCCGTCACCGCCAACGGCCCGCCGCGCCGATAGCTCGCTGGGCCGGGGTTGGCACCCGCGCTCTGCGGGCCGACCCGAAAGCGCGAGCCATCAAACTCCAAAATCGATCCGCCACCTGCCGCCACCGTGTGAATGCTCATCATCGGCGCTCGCATGCGCACACCGGCCACTTGCGTTTCAAACTCGCGCTCAAACTCACCCGCAAAATGGCTCACATCGGTGGACGTGCCGCCCATATCGAAGCCAATCACTTTGTCAAAATCTGCAATCTTTGCGGTGCGCGCCATGCCCACGATGCCGCCAGCCGGGCCCGACAGAATCGCATCTTTGCCTTGAAAGGCGCGCGCATCGGTTAAGCCGCCCGAAGACTGCATGAAAAACAGTTTCACGCCCGGCAGCTCGCTCGCCACCTGGCTCACATAGCGGCTCAGAATGGGCGAAAGATAAGCATCCACCACCGTGGTGTCACCGCGGCTGACAAACTTCATCATCGGCGAAGTCTTATGGCTCACACTGATCTGTCCGAAGCCCACTTCGCGCGCAATGCGCTCAGCAGCCAGCTCATGAGCGGTGTAGCGATAGCCGTGCATAAATACAATAGAAACCGAGCGCAGCCCGCTTGAGTACTGCGCAAGAAGCCCCTGTTTTAATAGCGCCTCATCCAATGGCGTGACAATGCTGCCATCCGCGCCCACGCGCTCCTGCGCCTCGATCACGGCGCTATAAAGCAGCTCAGGCAAAACAATATTGCGATCAAACAAGCGCGGGCGGTTTTGATAAGCGATGCGCAGCGCATCACGAAAGCCGCGCGTCGTGACAAGAAGAGTCGGTTCACCTTTGCGCTCTAGCAGCGCATTGGTGGCCACTGTGGTGCCCATCTTCACGCACTCCACTTGGTTTGCATCAACCAACTGCCCCGGTAGTAGCCCCAGCAAATGCCGAATGCCTGCTACCGCCGCATCTTTGTATTGCTCGGGGT
>JANPAK010000077.1:0-4688 GCA_031429925.1 Variovorax sp. | reverse complement strand
AGGCTTGGCCAAATCGCTGTTTCATCTCAAGGAGCTTTTCTTGGTGGGCTTCTTCCTCAGCGTTGGCCTGGGGGCATTGCCTGACTTGCCCATGATCGGGATGGCGCTTTTGTTGATGCTGCTCTTGCCTCTGAAGGGTGGCTTGTATTACCTCGTGTTGATGCGCTTCAAGCTGCGCACGCGCACGGGCGTGTTGTCAACCGTCGCCTTGACCAACTATTCGGAGTTCGGCCTGATTGTGGTGGCGGTGGCGGCCACGGCGGTTTGGCTTTCTGCCGAGTGGCTTGTGGTGTTGTCATTGGCCGTGGCAGGCAGCTTTGTGCTCGCGGCGCCGCTCAATGCCGCCAGTGAGCGCATCTATGGGCTGCTTAAAATCCCCTTGGCTGGGTTGGAGTCCAAGACTCTGATGGCTGCCGATCAACCGATCGCGATTGAGCAAGTCGATGCGGTGGTGCTGGGCCTGGGCCAAATTGGAAGTGGAGCCTACTTGCGGTTGACAGAGGCCTACGGCATGAAGGTGCTGGGCGTTGACAACAATGCGGGCAAACTTGCACAACACTTAGCTGCCAAGCGTAACGTCATGGAGGGTGACGCAGTCGACTCAGACTTTTGGGACAAATTAGTCATCACGGATTGCGTCAAACTTGTGCTGCTGGCCATGCCTGGACACGCGGGCAATGTGTATGCCTTAAAGCAGCTGAAGAATCGCGCGTTCAGCGGGCATATTGTCGCGATCGTCAGCTATCCAGAGGAAGTTGCGCTGTTGACGGACTTGGGCGCAGACGCGGTATTCCACGTTTACGACGAAGCCGGCAGCGCTTTTGCTGACGATGCGCTGGCCTCATTGAAAGCGGCACCTCTTTCTGTGGGTCAAGTTAACTCTCGACAAACCGCCGAGCCGGCTGTGCCGCGCTAATGGTCTGCGGCGACAAGACTCAGGATTTGACAAAAGTCTTGAGGTCTTTGGCCAGTTGCTGCATGACTGGTTTCCACTCACCTGCCACGCTCTGGCGCACCAAGTGAACATCCGGATACCAGTAGCTGCTGGCGTCGGTTTCGCCCCAGCGCCAATCGGCATCCCAGCACAGCGGTATCCATACTTTTAAACCCATGGCGCCAGCCAGGTGCGCGAGCGAGGTGTCGATCGTGATGACGACATCGAGGTTTTTCATCAGGGCTGCAGTTTCAGCCAGATCAATCAAGTCTTCACTGAAATCAACCAGATCGAGTGCGTTCAAGCTGCCCGCAATCGAGCCATGCACGTTGTTGGCCAGGCTAATGAGCTGTACGCCTTTGACTTTGGCCAGTGGCTCAAATTCATGCAGCGGCACACTCTTGCGCAACGCGCGTCGCGAGGCATCGTAGTGGAAGGTAGCAGGATTGGCACCCCACATCACGCCGACTTTCTTTTTTCCTTGGACGTTGGGAATACCATCGACCTTGGCCTTCCATTCAGCGACCAAAGCCTCTTCCACCCGGAACGTGACCTTCGGTGCGCCGAAGCTTTTCAGCGTCGGGCGAAACAGGTGTGCCAAGCGGCCAATCGCGATCTGATAGTCGAAGCTATAGTTTGCAAACCAAGCAGGTTTCGGTGGGTTGTCCCAACCTGGCGGCAGAGCACCCCAGTAAGGATAGACGTGATACTTGTCGCCCGGCAAATTGCTGGAATCCAGTGTGCTTTGCCAAACGCGCACCATCTCGGGCGCGACGACGATCACCACACGTGCGGCGTCTAGCGTATGTTCGGCCAGCAAGCTGCCAAACATGATTTCATCGCCCAAACCTTGCTCGCGATGCACCAGCAGCGTTTTGCCTCTCAAGCTTTCGCCGCTCCACACAGGCTGCGCGTGCGGGAAGTGATAGACGCTGTTGAAGGTGGAGCATTCGCTGCGATGCTCGTAGCTGGCCCAGCCCTCTTTGAAGCGCTTTTTCAGCAGCAAGTAGTGCGCATATTCCCAGTTCACCACTGCGGGCTCTTTCGGGTCTTTCAGCGCCTCCACAAAATACTTGTCAGCCAAGTCGTACTCTTTCAAGCCGAAATAGGTCAGGGCCAGCTTAAGTGGCAGGCCTTTGGCATCGGGCTCGAGCTTTTGCAGGCGCTCCAGATGATCTCGCGCAGCCTCGAGTTGATCATGTCGGCGCAGCAGATCGCCATAGTTAGACAGGGCTGCATTGTGCTCAGGCTGGATGCGCAGCGCCTGATGGTAGCTGCGCATGGCTTGCGCAAAGCGACTCAACTCATGGTGAATCACGCCCAGGTTGTAATGAAACTGGGCCACATGCGGGGCGAGTTTGACGGCGCGCTCAAAGAAGGGCAGAGCCATGGCGCGCTCTTCTTTGGCTGCGTGAATCGCGCCGAGCAATTCGAGCGCGTCGGCGCAATCGGGATCCGCCAGCAAGGATTCGGCGCAAAGCCGATAGGCTTCGTCGTACTGCTTGGCGGTAAATGCGGGCAGGGCGGCTTGATAGAGCGCGTTGGCTTTGGCGGGATCGGGCTTGTCTTTGTTCAGGCTCATGGGCTTGGGCTTTAGATTTTTTGAAAGACCAGATCCCACACACCATGACCGAGCTTGATGCCGCGGTTTTCAAACTTGGTGAGCGGGCGGTAATGGGGCTTTTCGGCGTAGCCATCGGCGGCGACGGTGCTATTTTTTAGTGCGGACTCTGCGGCGAGGACTTGCAGCATTTGTTCGGCATAAGGTTGCCAATCGGTAGCGCAATGCAGGTAGCCGCCGGGTTTGAGGTGTTGCACGAGCTTGGCCACGAAAGGCGATTGCAGCAGGCGGCGTTTGTTGTGGCGTTTTTTGTGCCACGGATCGGGGAAGAAGATGTGGATGCCGTCGAGCGAGGCTTTAGGGATCATCTTGTCGAGCACCTGCACGGCGTCATACGAGATGATGCGAATGTTGGAGATGCTTTGTTCTTCAATGCGTTTGAGCAAGGCGCCTACGCCGGGCTCATGGACTTCGCAGGCGAGGAAGAGGGTATCGGGCAATACTTTGGCAATGTGGGCTGTGGCTTCGCCCATACCGAAGCCAATTTCAAAGACAGTTTTTGTTGGTTTTTTTGGGAGATTTTGCGGATTTTCCATTGCCAGATTTGCGCTAGGTGCTATCAAATCAGTAGCGACTGACAAATCAACGAGTGCCGAATAATCCAGCAATCGATCGCTAAACGGGATCAGAAACTGCGGCCCGAGTGCATCCAGTGCCTTGGCCTGGCCGACAGTGAGCCGGCCAGCGCGGCGCACGAAGCTGCGGATGTGGCGGGGGTGTTCGACGTCGGGTGGTAGCAGTGGAGTGTCTTGCATGTGGGCTCTGATTGTAGGAGAGCCCGGGTAGGGCGCGAGCGGCGCTACTGCCCGGTGGCTGTCACGTTGCAGGCGACGACAAAGGTCAGGGTGGCGCCGCTGGCAAAACTCGATAGCGTGAGCCCCGTGCCATTGAGCAAATTGGCCCATTGGCCGGCCAATGGGCAGACGCCTGCTCCTGATTGGTTGCAGGTGCTCACACTACAGCCGCTTAAGCCTGGGCTGGATACATCTCTGGCCACCGCGCCATCCGCCGCGGCCGGGCCCGCATTCGCAAAGGTGATGGTGTAGTTGGTCGTAGCGCCAGCAACCAGAGTCGTCGTGCCGTTGTCTTTGGTGATTGATAACGATGCGCTGCAACTCACGGCGGTGACCACCGCGTTGGACGTGTTGTTGGATGTGACGCTTTCCAAGGGCGTGAGCGAGATGCTGGCAGTGTTGGTGGCGGTTGCGCAAGAACTGGTGCCAAAGCTCACTGAAGCAGTAATCGTGGGCAGCGCTGTGTTGCTGGCTAAGGGATATGCGTTGGTAGGCGTCGCCTGGAAGTAACTGCAGGTGAATGTCGTGCTTCCAGCGCCGCCGGTGCATGTCCAGTTCGCACCGGTGGGGGTCGCTGCGAGCAAAACACCCGCTGGCAGGGTGTCGGTGATTTGAATCGGGTTGGCGCCCAGCGTTGCGGGCACGTTGCTGGTAGTGACATCTGTGGCTTGGCTCGAACTGAAGGATTGGCTGGCAATCGCTCGGCCTTGGTTTCGACCGATCAGGCTGTAGGTCCCGGTGCCACCGGCCGACGCCGTGGCCGGCCCGGTTTTAGTGATCGATAAGTCGGCGAGAAGTCGAACATCTTCGCTGTTCGAGTCCGCTTGACGTCCGCTGTAATGCGTGCCTGTCACGCCACTGGTTGCACCGCTGGCGTAGGTGGTATTGCTGCTGATCGCTGTTGCGTTTCGATTGGCACTAACGTTGGTGGCTGGTGCGACCATTCTCGCAGCTGTGGTCAGGCGCGTTGGGTCAAGGAAGACCGCGCCTGCAGCGTTGTGGTAGATACCCACAGTGGCTGAGTCGGGAATGCTCACCACGAAGCTCACGGTGATCACGCCGTTTTGTGGCAGGTAAAAGCTGCCAAAGCTCAAGGTGCCATTGCCTGCGCTGGGCACAACGCCTGGTGCTAATCCGGCGTTGAGCAGGCTTACAGCAGTCGCTGAATTCGCGCTAGTGGCGCTGTTGACGGGAAAGCCTGCTGGCAAGATGGCTGTGGGGGTTTCTGCACCGCTGGAGTTGATGCCCGCAGACGGCTGGGGCAGTGGGCTGTAGGTGTAGGTGGGGCCGGGGCTGGTCAGGTATGTCCAGCCGGGTGGTAAGGCCAGATCAAACAAAT
>JANPAK010000076.1:0-1588 GCA_031429925.1 Variovorax sp. | reverse complement strand
GCAGGTTTTGCGGTATACATTACGTTAGGTTTGTTTGAAAACTACCCCAAATGGAACTCGACAAATTTACTCACCAAGCGGCACAGTTCTGGGCAAAAGTTCCCAGCGCTTTCCAAGCTAAGCTTTTGTCCAACGTCTACTGTGGCAAGTGTCGTGGCGCTGTAAAAATTGTTGGCTATGCAGGTAGAGTTGAAAAAGGCGACCTTATTCTTCAAGGTCAGTGTGCCACCTGTGGCGGTGAAGTTGCGCGGCTTGTTGAGGGAGCATAGCTTTGCGTCAAAATAACCTAACCCTTCATATATGGACTCCCCCACAAACGCAAGAGGCTGATCAATGGTTTGGCTGTGTGGGAAATACCTGCAGTCGTATATCCGGCATCTGTTGTGGGATCGAATGCGTCCCGTGCCGACATGGAATCTGCGTCACTGAAGTGCCAATCGTTACAAGCGGCAGGCAAGCTGCCGGAAGGGTTATCGGCATCAATCAGTGTGGGGTGAACCCGGTTGGCCATGATGGTTGATCAATCTCGTCGCAAGTGGTGATGGTGGCGTGAAAGGACTTCTTCCTTTGGTGACGGCTGTTTGCCTTTGTGTGCCCAGGTCTCAAGCCGGCATCACAAAGCTCTCCCTGTTGATCTTTCTGGCGAGCCTTTTGCCTTCGCCAAAGGGCTCCTTGTCTCGGAGCGTGGCGTAGCAAATGCGCGCCATCTTGTTGGCTAGGGCGCAGGCAGCCTTGTTGTGATTCGTTCGACTTTGCACCTCAAGCGCCCAGCGGCGCACGCCCGTGACCTCGCGCCCTGCGCCCTCGGCCACCTTGGCCGCTCGCAGCACGCTCCTGGCCCCATGCGTGAGCAACATGCGTAGGTAGCGGTCTCCTCGCTTAGAGATACGCCCCAAGTAGCGGGTACTGCCCGAGCTGTATTCCTTGGGGGTTAAACCAAACCAGCTGGAGAAATGCCGTGCATCCTTGAAGTGGCTCACATCGCCGCTGGTCGCAGCGACCAAAGCGGTAGCTGTGAGCAAGCCAATGCCGGGGATGGACAGCAGTGTGGTGCAGGCTGCGCTGAGCTTGGCTAAAGCGGCCAATTCCCGCTCCAGTTGGGCGATGCGTGCTTCAAGCAGGCGGATTTCTTCAATCAGCAAACGGGCTGTGCCTCGGATCAGATCAGGCACGGCGGTCGATGGATCAGCCAGCACCCGGCTGATGACTTCGATACCTGTACGTGCACCAACGGGAATAGCGACACCAAACTCTCTACAAAAGCCGCGTAGCGCATTGATGCGGCTGGTGCGTGTGCCCATCCAGAGGCTGCGGATACGGTGCATGCCTTGCAGGGCTTGTTGCTCTACCGATTTAACGCGCACGGGGCGGATATCGGAGGCTCGGGCGGCTTCGAGCAAAGCGGCGGCGTCCGCTGCATCTGTCTTATTGCGTTTGACGTAGGCTCGGATGTATTGGGCGGGCAGCAAGCGCACTTCGATGCCTAGGCTATTGAGCCAGCGCGCCCAGTGGTGGGCTGAACCACAGGCTTCCATGATGACCAAAGAGACATCGCGGTTGACAAACCAGCGCTCAAACTGGGTTCGGG
>JANPAK010000075.1:0-1659 GCA_031429925.1 Variovorax sp. | reverse complement strand
GCTTCGCGCAGCGACTATCAGCGACTGCCGCCCCTCACCGAGGTAAGCGTCTATTCGGCGCAGCGTGTCACCCGAAGGCAGGGCCGCTGGCACCATCGTTTCGTGCAGCGAAAATGGCGCAACCATCTGCATGCGACCCACGAGGCCGTCGACTTCCTGCTCCATCAGGCGCAGCGCAAACACCGAGGCATTCATCGCTAGACACCCACAATCACAATGGTGTTGCCACGACGAATCCATTGCCCCTGATTGCGATGGCGACCGGGGGCTTGCGCGTTGGCAGTGGTGATCGCCGCAATGGCGGATTTAATCGCCTGGCTCGCCACCGCACTCGGGTTGGCGCCCGCTGGCGCGCTGCTCGCGGCGCGTGCAGCGTTCGCGGCCAGGCGCACCACGCCTTGCGCTGCTTCAAATTCACGATCCTCCATCGACATGCCGCCGGCCTCCATCTCCAGCGCACTAGCCAACGCTTTGCCCGCCATGCCACCGAGTGCGGTGCCAACGCCGGGGATCGGAATGGCTGAGCCCAATGCTGCACCAAGGGCAGGCAACGCGGTCTTCGCGGCCTGCTTGAGTGCGCCGCCAATCATCTTGCCGACAGGCGATTTAGCGATGGACGACACGCCTTTGGCCACAGTGCGAAACAGCTTGCCAAAAAACTGATCCAGCTCGGCCTCGTTGCCGATGGTCAGCAACTCGGCGGCCCATTCAGCCTCGTTGAATTCACCGCTGTATTCGTTTGAGTATTCGCCGCTGTACTCGTTGTTGTAACCGGTCTCGAATTCGTTACTTTCGAAAGCCGCTTCGTTGTACATCTCTTGCTGGGTCATAACGCGATCTAGGTTGTGCATGATGTGCTCCTGAGGATTGAGTGAGTGACGGGGAATGTGTCAAGTGAGGATCAGGGTGCGCCCCCGACGCAGCCAACGACCTCGCGTTGCAAAGTGCGCCAGTGGATTGGGGAGGCTGGAACTGGTGCCCGTGCCGGAGCCTGAACCGAAGCGGTCGGGCGTGGCGTAGCCGGGTGCGTACTGCCGCGCAGCATCCATGTAGGCGGTACGCGCATCACGCGCGCCGTAGCCTGACTGCACGGCACGTTGCACGGCGTCGTTGCCAAAACGAACGAACTGGCGCGCGACTTCAAATTCACGGTCTTCGTTACTCAAGCCTTCGAGTTCAAGCCCGAGCAATTGACCCGCGTTGGTCGCGAGCTTGCTGCCGATTTGCGCACCGGTGCTGCCGCCAAAATGGCTGCCGATTGCCCCGCCCAGTTTGGGCAACGCCTGCTTCGCGGCGCTCTTCAGCAGACCGGCGATTTGCTGACCGGCCTGGCTGTTCAAAAAGCCTGATGCCGCGCCTGAAACGCGTGACAGTAGACTTCCAAAAAACTGCTCAAGCTCCTGCTCGTTACTAACGCCGAGTAGCTCAGCCGCGAGCTGCATCTCATCGGCTTCCGCCTGATATTCACTGTTCGGAAATTCGAACGCGCCGCCTGCGAATTCAGCGTTCGCGGCAGCCTCCTGCTCTTGATCAAAATTGGAAAATCGCATGGGTGTTTCCTCTGAAAATTGAGTGGCAACGAACGCTCTTTTGCAACGTCCGTGCCACTCAAAAAATCAATGAAAAACAGCCGGAATGAACAAGAAAAGCGAAGCAGGC
>JANPAK010000074.1:0-2801 GCA_031429925.1 Variovorax sp. | reverse complement strand
GATTTCACCTGCAGCCCAAGCATATCGACCCAGAGCTTTTGCAGGCGCTTCTTGTCTGTGCCGCCGATGGCGATTTGCTGAACGCCTAGGATTTTGAAGGGGCGCGGTGTGCTCATACGCGAAGGTCTTTCATGAGAAGGGTGGTAGTTTGCAAGCTGCGGCCTAGGGTGTCTTTGAGTTGCAACTGCACTTGCGCTGCACCCCAGTTCACATCGACAAGGCCGTAATGGTTCACGCGCACGAGATCGCCGATGCGATTGGGGCCAGCCTCGCTCGCGTTCGCCCAAGCGTGAGTCAACCCGCTGGAGGTCATCTCCCAGAGTGGGTAAGGCACAGCGCTGGCTTCTTTGTAGATTGCGCCAATATGTCGATCACCCGAGAGCAGGATCACGCCCTGCGCTTTCGTGCGAACGATGGTGTCTAGTAGTCGCTGACGCTCGCGCGGCAGATTACCCCAGCGCTCCCAGCCGTGGCCTTCGGCCAGAACCTGAATGCCAGAATAAATCAAGCGGATTTGCGCAGGCTGCGCAAGCTGAGCTTCCAGCCACTGCCATTGCGCCTCGCCAAGCATGGTTTTCTCAGGCGATAAGTCAGGAATGTAGCGCTCTTGGCCGGGCAATCCGGGAATCAATGGGCGCGCCAGTAGCGAGCGAAACCAGCGTGTGTCTAGCAAGATGATTTGAATGCGGCGCTCGCCAGAGCCGATGATTTGCGCGTCATACAAGCCTTCGCGCGAACGCATCGCGTGGCTTAGCGGATACTTGAAAAAATCAAGCAAGGCCTGTTTTGACGCTTGCTTGCCTATGAATTCTGCGCCGCCATCGTTGGAACCATAGTCATGGTCATCCCAAATCGCCATGTAAGGCACGCTTCGCATGAGTTGCGCCATGCCTTCATGCTTGGCAGCCAACGCGTAGGCTTCTTGCAATTGGGCGAGAGACCAAGGCTGATCGCTGGCATAGACGTTGTCGCCACCGAAGATATGCAGATCGGGACGATCAGCAAGGATGGTTTGCCAAATCGGTTGGGCTTGTTTTTGATTGGCGCAGGAGCCCAGACTTAAGCGCCACTGCTCTGAGCCTACAGCCTGCGCCGATAGGCTAGCCGCATACAGCACGCCCGCCGCCGGAAAGACGTGGCGGCGCCTCATGGTTGCTCCTGATTCAATAGCATCTTACGCATATTTTTAAAGGGCTAGAAGCTAGAAACGCTTTGAAAGCGGCGCTGCAGCGCTATCCAATCCGCTTCACGCCGGTTGATCGCATTTGTGCCCACGCCTGGGCGAGCGAGCCGTTCAGATCGATCGCTCGGCATGCCGCCTCGTGCACCGTCACATCAAAGCCAGAGGTTCGGGCATCCAGCGCAGTCCATGCCACACAAAAGTCTGTGGCTAATCCGCAGACGTGAACCTCGATCAAGCCCCGTGCCTTGAGGTAAGCCGCGAGACCGGTCAACGTACGGCGATCCGCTTCTTGAAAAGCTGAATAGCTGTCGACTCCAGTATGGAAGCCCTTGCGGATGATGAGTTGAGCGTGGGGAATCTGTAGATCTGCGTGCAACTCAGCGTCGTGCGTTCCTTGCACGCAATGATCTGGCCAGAGCACTTGATCCCCGTAGGACATCTGCATGATGTCATACGGGTTTTTGTCCTTATGGCTCGAAGCAAACGAAGCATGGCCAGCGGGATGCCAATCTTGCGTGAGCACAACATTCGGAAATTCAACCGACAGCGCATTGATGATGGGCACGACTTCATCGCCGCGCGGAACAGGCAAGCCGCCGCCGGGCATAAAGCCGTTTTGCACATCGACAACGATCAGGACCGCATTTGAGTTCATGTGATGACCTCTTGCGCTTAGACGAATTCAACGATCGGCTGATCCACCACCAAGCTCTCTCCTTTGGCAGCCAACACCTTGCCCACCACACCATCGGCAACGGCAAACAGCACGTTCTCCATCTTCATCGCCTCAATCACAGCGACGCGTTCACCCGCTTGCACCTTTTGGCCGACCTGAACCGCCACATCCACGAGCAAACCAGGCATTGGCGAGAGCACATATTTACTCATATCCGGTGGCTGCTTGTGCGGCATGAGCTTATGTAGCTCAGCAGAGCGGGGCGAAAGGACAAGCGCATCGATCTGCGTGCCGTCGTGCAACACACGGTAGACCAGCGGGTTTTTCATTGTGCCGCGCTCCACTTGTGCTGTGAACAGCTTGCCGTTGATACTGCCATGGATGGCGATATCGTTCAACCGAGAATTACTATGAATTTCATAGCGATCTGCGCCTATTTTTAAACGGGCAAAGCCCAGTTTTCCTTGAATTTCTTCCACATGCGCAGGTGTGTACGTGTGCTTGCCACCCGTATCAAGCGTGATCACGACGCAATCGCTCTCCAGCTTCACTTCATAGCCTGCCAACTGCCCACTGATGCCAGCGGCACGCTCATGCGTCTTGCGGCGCACGAAGGCGGCAATGGCTTGCAACATCTTTGGGTCATCATGCGGCACGTCTTCGCTAGAAAAACCTTTGCCGTAATTCTCTGCGATGAACCCGGTATTGAAATCACCACTCGCAAACTTAGGATGCGCGAGTAGCGCAGCTTGAAAGGGAATATTGCTCTGTACGCCGCGGATCACAAAGGCATTGAGCGCAGCGCGCATTTTCTCGATGGCTTCTTTGCGGCTTTGCCCATGAACGATGAGCTTGGCGATCATGGAGTCGTAATACATCGGGATTTCGCCACCATCTTGTACACCCGTGTCCACGCGCACACCCTGCAAATCTTTCGTGTTG
>JANPAK010000073.1:0-3860 GCA_031429925.1 Variovorax sp. | reverse complement strand
TCATCGCGCCAAACACATGGTCGGTGAATTTACCGCCGGGCATATGGCGAATATGCAGCTCAATCATGGGTGGATTGGCCGGCTCGCCTTCGGCAGACGGCGCTTGCAAAGTGTGTGGCGCATTGCCCATGCTGTAAGAGCGACGAGCGCCATCGCGTAACAAAAATTCCACATACTGGCCGGCGTGATACTGCACCACGTCGTTCGCGGGCAACTGCAGCTTGATGCGCATCACATCGTGCGAAAGCTTTTCCATCGCCATCACTCGGCTGGGCATTTTCTTAATCGGAAAGGCGCCGGCTTCGGTCACTTGCTTGGATTCAAGTACCACGTCACTTAATGGCTTAGAGCAGCAAGTCAGCACATAGCCATTGGCTTCTTCTTCTGCGGAGAGCGCTTTGGCTTGGTGCGGCCCATGCTCAACGTTGCCCGAGATTTTTTTGCATTTGCAGCTGCCACAGGCGCCGTCTTTGCAGCCATAAGGCAAGCCAATGCCCTGGCTGATACCCGCTGCCAAAATGAATTGATCGGGGTTGACCGTGAAGCTGCGGCCACTGGGTTCGATGAGGATTTGGAAAGACATAAGACAATACGGGTAGATTTAAATTTTCTACCCCGATTTTGCCCTCAAATCAAAGCCCTTTGGGCGCATTGCCGCGCCGTTTTCGTCAACAACGCCTACTGATTGTGGGGTGTGGTGATGTGGGCATGCGCGTTGTCGAGCAACTGCCGTCTCACATTCGAAAAATTGCGCTCACTTCGTCGCCCGAGCGCATGCCAGGGTTGCGCCGAGCTGGTGTTGAGCCGCTGCTGGGTAACTTAGACAATATCGCCAGTTTGCGTCGATTCGGCGGTATTGCTCATCGCGTATTGCACTTAGCACCGCCGCCCTCCGAGAATACGGGTCAGTGGTGGCGTGATTCGCGCACCGCGCATCTTTTACAAGCCTTGCGTCGGCGGAGCCTTCCGGTGAAGCTGGTCTACGGTTCGACCACAGGCGTGTACGGCGATTGTGGTGGTGATTGGGTGAGTGAGGCCCGTGCACTGGCCGCGCATACACCGCGCGCCCATCGGCGCGTCGATGCGGAACGTCAGATACTCGCATTCGCTCGCCGCGATGTGAACGCAAGTGTTCTGCGAATTCCAGGGATCTACGCGCCAGGCCGCGATGGCGGCACGCCCCGCGCTCGACTAGAGAGGGGCACGCCGGTGCTCGTTTCGCAGGATGACGTGTTCACAAATCACATTCATGCTGATGATCTGGCGCGTGCATGCATTGCAGCGCTGTGGCGTGGCAGGCCTCAGCGCACCTACAACGTGTGCGACGACACCCAACTCAAAATGGGTGACTACTTCGATCTGGCGGCCGACATTTATAACCTGCCGCGTCCGCCGCGCGTCAGCCGTGAAGCGGCCCAGGGGCAGTTGCCTTTGATGCTGCTCAGCTTCATGAGTGAATCTCGGCGACTTGTTAACAAGCGAATGAAAAGTGAGTTAAAGCTGACGCTAGCGTATCCGGATGTCGTGCGGGGGCTACGCGGTTAGACCGTAGATTTGCCGGGCGCTTAGTCCGTTTCGCTGAGGCAAACCTAGGCATTAGGGTTTCTGTGTATTTCCCTTAGTTCACTGCCTCTAATTTGTCACAGTGCGAGCGTAAAGTCAGAAATTGCTGCAAAATAGCACGATCGTTCGTTTTTAACTTCTAGCCATGCCGCGAATCGTCTCCTCTGCCAAGCCGGTTGCTGCCTCCAAGAGCCAGCATAAAGGTGAAAAGACCAAGGCCATCATCATTGATGCTGCCCTAGGCTTGGCCACGCAAATTGGCTTAGAGGGGTTGTCGATCGGTGCGCTGGCCGAGGTCACGGGCATGAGCAAATCGGGTGTGTTTGCCCATTTTGGCTCACGTGAGGAGTTGCAGATTTCGGTAGTGCGGGAGTATCACGCCCGGTTTGAGCAAGAAGTGTTCTTTCCGGCGCTGGAGGCCAAGCGGGGTTTGCCGCGCTTGCAAGCGCTTTTTGCCAACTGGATGAAACGTACCTCTGTCGAAATCGATTCGGGCTGCATCTACATCAGCGGCGCCGTTGAGTTTGATGACCGCACAGGTCCTGTGCGTGACGCACTGGCCTCCTCGGTCAACACGTGGCTGGCAGCGATGGATCGTGCGGTTCGTCAAGCGCAGGAGCTGGATCAATTAGACGCGCAGGCCGACCCCGAGCAAATCCTGTTTGAAATTCATGGCCTCATCTTAGCCCTGCATTACGAAGCGCGTTTTCTTAAATCACCTGGGTCTATCGAGCGCGCCATCAAGGGCTTTGACAGCGTGCTGCAGCGCTATGGCGCCCAGATTTCAGAAAAAAACCGAGACAAACCCGCTAAGAAACCAGCGCAAAGCGCGCCCAAGTAAACAGTCATCAGATCATTTCATCTCTTCTTCAATTTAAGGATCTCGCATCATGCCAACCTACACCCCCCCATTGCGTGACATGCAATTCGTGATGAACGAAGTGCTCAACGTGCAGGACGATTTCAAAGCCATCTCGAAGTACGCTGATGTGGACGTGGACACCATCAATGCAGTGCTTGAAGAGGGCGGAAAATTTGCCAGTGAAGTAGCATTCCCGCTCAATATCAGCGGTGATCAAGAGGGCTGCAAGCTCGACCGCGATACCCACGAGGTGACCACACCTAAAGGTTTCAAAGATGCCTACGCCAAATACGTTGAAGGCGGCTGGCCAGCGCTCGCTTGCGATCCCGCGTTCGGTGGCCAAGGCCTGCCCTTAGTAGTGAACCAGTGCTTCTATGAGATGCTCAATAGCTCCAACCAAGCGTGGACGATGTACCCTGGTCTCACGCATGGCGCCCACGCCGCATTGCACACGCATGGCACCGACGAGCAAAAGCAAACCTATCTGCACAAAATGACCAGCGGTGAATGGACGGGCACGATGTGCTTGACCGAACCCCATTGCGGCACCGATCTCGGCCTCATGCGCACCAAGGCAGAAGCCCTGCCCGATGGCACTTACAAAATCACTGGCAACAAGATCTTTATCAGCGCCGGTGAACATGACTTGGCCGGTAACATCATCCACCTCGTGCTGGCCCGCTTGACCGACGCGCCACCCGGCATCAAAGGTGTGAGCCTCTTTATCGTGCCAAAATCCTTGGTGAACAAGGATGGCACTGTGGGCGCGCGCAATGGCATTTACTGCGGTGGTCTCGAGCACAAAATGGGCATCCACGGCAACTCAACTTGCCAAATGGTGCTCGATGGCGCGATTGGCACCATGGTGGGCTTGCCCAATAAGGGCATGAACGGCATGTTTGTGATGATGAATGCCGCGCGTTTGGGCGTGGGCAATCAATCACTTGGTCTGACCGAAGTGGCGTATCAAAACGCGCTGGCGTATGCCAAAGATCGCATTCAAATGCGCAGCCTCTCGGGCCCGAAAGCACCCGACAAGCCAGCGGATCCGATCATCGTGCACCCCGATGTACGCAAGATGCTGTTGACTGCCAAGGCCTACGCCGAAGGCGGCCGCGCTCTGGCGATTTATTGCGCCGTGTTGCTCGATAAAGAGCACAACCATCCGGATGAGAAAGTGCGTAAAGACAGCGGCGAAATGCTCTCCTTGCTCACGCCGATTGTGAAAGCCTTCATCACTGATAACGGCCACATTGCCACCAACGCTTGCATGCAAGTCTTTGGCGGCCATGGTTTCATCAAAGAATGGGGCATGGAGCAGTATGTGCGCGACAACCGCATCAACATGATCTACGAAGGCACGAACACGATCCAGTCGCTGGACTTGCTCGGTCGAAAAGTGCTGGGTAATAATGGCGCCACCCTTGCCAAATTC
>JANPAK010000072.1:0-21899 GCA_031429925.1 Variovorax sp. | reverse complement strand
CGAGATGGTCAATCTGCGGCAATGCGGTGTCGGGGTCCGAGTCGTCGACCAACGTGTTGAGATAATCCAGCGCTTCCCAAGGCGTCATCTTTTGCCGATTGAAGCCTAAGAATTGCGTCTTCTTTGCTTTCACAAAATCATGCGTTTGATGGGTGTGGTTGATGCGATAAAACTCTCGCACACGGTCAAACGTCTCGCTCACCTGCGGGGCAGCATAGTTGCGGTAGGCGGCTTTGTTGGGGCTGAGGGTGTCGGCTACGGTGCTCATGCCAATATGTTACACCCGCGCAAACAATGCCACACCGACTCAGCGCACCCGCATGCCAGGCTGGGCGCCAGGCCAAGGCTCAAGAATATGAATGCCGGGATTGGCTTTTTCATCCGCATGACTGCCCGCCAGCACCATGCCCTCTGAAACGCCGAACTTCATCTTGCGCGGCGCGAGATTGGCCACCATCACCGTGAGCTTGCCCACGAGCTGCTCGGGCTTGTACGTGCTGGCGATGCCGCTGAAGACGTTTCGGGTTTTGCCTTCACCCACATCGAGCGTGAGGCGCAGCAGCTTGGTGGAGCCTTCGACCGATTCGCAGTTGACGATTTTGGCGATGCGCAAATCGATCTTGGTGAAGTCATCAATCGTGATCGTCTCGGCGATGGCTCCGCCGCCAGGCAGGCCATTTGCTACGGATTCAATAGCATTCTGCGCATATTCGACGGGGGCTGGAACCTCAAAAAGGGCTTCAAGTTGCTCTTTGATGACGCGCTGCATGAGGTGTTCGTAGTTGCCCACGCGGTGACCGACTGCCAAGGGCTTGCTTGCATTTTCAAAAGTGAGAGGCTCGCATTGCAGGAATTTTTCCACGTCGGACGCAACCTTTGGCATGATCGGCTTGAGGCAAGCACACATGACGCGGAACAGTTGCACAGCTTCAGAGCATTTCGCCGCGGCCAACGCTGCTTTGCCTTCTTTGACCAGCTTCCAAGGTGCCGCAGCATCAAAGCGCGAATTCACGCTGTCTGCAAACGCCATGACTTCTCTCAGGGCCTTGCCGTACTCACGTTCTTCGTAGCATGTTTGCACCGTTGTAACTAGGTCCAAAATCTTGTGAGGTGAATCGTCGGAGTATTCGGTCAACGCGCCATCCGTCAGAAACTTCGCTGCACGGCTGGCGATATTGACGAACTTGCCCACCAAATCACTGTTCACCCGCAGCATGAAATCTTCTGCGTTGAAATCAATGTCTTCATTGCGCGCAGAAAGCTTCGTTGCCAAGTAGTAGCGCAGCCATTCGGGGTTCATGCCCAAGCCGAGGTATTTGAGAGGATCAAGCCCGGTGCCACGGCTTTTGCTCATTTTCTCGCCGTTGTTAACAGTGAGGAAGCCGTGAACAAAAACATTGCTTGGCGTCTTGCGGCCGCTGAAGTTCAGAACGGCTGGCCAGAACAGCGTGTGGAAGGTGACGATGTCTTTGCCGATGAAATGGTATTGCTCGACAGGTGAATCCGGCGCGATGTACGCGTCAAAATCTTCACCGCGTCTAGCGAGCAGATTTTTCAGCGATGCGAGGTAACCGATAGGCGCGTCAAACCACACATAAAAATACTTACCAGGCGCGCCCGGAATTTCGATGCCGAAATAGGGCGCATCGCGGGAAATATCCCAATCCGCCAGACCTTCCGATGTGCTGCCGTCGGCATTGGTTCGCATCGAAAACCATTCTTTGACTTTGTTGGCCACTTCAGGCTGGAGTTTGCCGTCTTGCGTCCACTCCTCCAGATATTTGACGCAGCGTGGGTCAGATAGATTGAAGAAGTAATGGTCGCTGCTTTTCAGAATCGGCGTGGTGCCGCTGAGCGCTGAGTAGGGGTTTTTCAGATCGGTCGGTGCATAGACGGCGCCGCAGTTCTCGCAGTTGTCGCAAAATTGGTCTTTCGTGCCGCATTTAGGGCACTCGCCTTTGATAAAGCGATCTGGCAAAAACATGTTTTTCTCAGGATCGAAAAACTGCTCCACGCTCTTCTTGCCAATCAAACCGACTTTGTCGAGCTCAGCGTAGATGGTTTGGCACAGTGCGTGGTTTTCTTCACTGTCCGTATGGCTCCAATTGTCAAAGCTGATGTGAAAACCGTCCAGATACTCTTTGCGTCCAGCGGCAATGTCGTCTACAAACTGTCGGGGGGTTTTGCCGGCTTTCTCTGCCGCAATCATGATCGGCGCGCCATGGGCATCGTCGGCGCAGACAAAATTCACCTCATGACCCTGCATGCGCTGGAAACGCACCCAGATATCAGCCTGGATGTACTCCATGATGTGGCCGATATGGAACTTGCCGTTGGCGTACGGCAGGGCGGTGGTGACGAAGAGCTGACGCGGTGTGAAAGTCATGGCTAATTTGCGGCTTTTTCTAAGGGGAACCCCTGATTTTATGGTCCTTCGGTACACTCAGCTGATTCTTTCCTTTTTGCCCGATACCGAAGCATTCCCCCATGGCCACCAACGAACAGATTCTCGATGCACTCAAAAGCGTCATTGACACCAATACCGGCAAAGATTTTGTCTCCAGCAAATGCATAAAAAATCTGAACGTGACAGAGGGCGATGTGGCCTTTGACGTGGAGTTGGGCTACCCCGCAAAAAGCCAGATTCCAGCGTTTCGCAAAGCGCTGATTGCTGCGGCCAAAGGCGTGGCTGGCGTGGACAATGTCTCTTGCAACGTGACGATGAAGATCGTGGCGCATGCGGCCCAACGCGGCGTGGCGCTGATGCCCACGGTGAAAAATATCGTGGCGGTGGCGTCTGGCAAAGGCGGTGTGGGCAAGAGCACAACCACGGTGAACCTTGCGCTTGCGCTGGCCGCCGAGGGCGCGCGCGTGGGCATTTTGGATGCCGATATTTATGGCCCGAGCCAGCCCATGATGATGGGCATTGAAGGCCGCCCTGAGAGCGAAGACGGCAAAACCATGGAGCCGATGGAAAACTACGGCGTGCAGGTCATGAGCATTGGTTTCCTCGTTAACCAAGACGAAGCCATGATTTGGCGTGGCCCCATGGCCACTCAGGCGCTGGAGCAACTGATTCGCCAAACGAACTGGAAAGACTTGGATTATTTGATTGTGGACATGCCACCTGGTACGGGCGATATTCAGCTCACCTTGAGTCAGCGTGTGCCGATGACAGGCGCAGTGATCGTGACCACTCCACAAGACATTGCCTTGCTCGACGCGAAAAAAGGCGTGGCGATGTTTGAAAAAGTGGGCGTGCCGATTTTGGGCATCGTGGAAAACATGGCGGTTCACGTGTGCGAGAAGTGTGGCCATACTGAGCATATTTTTGGCGAAGACGGCGGCAAACGCTATGCGGCGGACAAGGGCGTGGACTACCTCGGCGCACTGCCCTTGAACATTAGCATTCGGGTCAACGCCGACAGCGGTCGACCCACGATGGTGACCGACCCGGATGGCGAGATTGCGGGAATCTACAAAGCGGTTGCGAGGCAAGTGGCGATCAAGATTGCCTCAAAGGCGAAAGACTTTTCATCCAAGTTTCCGTCGATCAAGATCAGTAAAGACACCTGATATTTGCAAGTGTCCGAACTCGGCTGAGCTGCGCATGACCGCGCGACTACTTTTTGCTGTGATCTTGACGATAGGTCCATAGCAGATACAGCCCAGAGATGAACAAAGCTGCATAGTTCACGGCCATAAACCAAGGTGTATTCCAAGCCAAACCATCGAAGCCGCGCTGTGTGATGGGGTAGAGCACGGGGCTCGGGTAGAAATCTGCGGAATGCGTGGGGATATCGATCAAGATATGAGACCACCAGCCCAACATCGGCAGGCATTGCTTGGGCCGGAATCGCCAAGCAATCAGCGATACGAAACCGGCGACGATGGCGCTGTGAAAAATACAATGCAAATGATGCGTTAGCCACGTGATCGTCGGGGGAACGTTCGGCTCCTGCCCGGGCAGCGCGACCGAGTAATGCCACAACTGTGCCCACGATCCATCGCCAAAGACATTCCAGCTGATCATCGGCAAGAGATGGGCTAAATCAGGCAGCACAGCCAAAGCCAGTGTGGCAGCAGCGATTCGCGGCGAGATCCGGTGACGCCGATGGATGATGGCAAGACCCACCCCGACCCATAGAGCATGCGCGGCGATGTCCATATGCAAGTGTCGCAGTGCTTACTGCGCCGTCCAACCCCCATCCACGGCCCAAGCTTGGCCGCGCACGTTCACGGCGGCATCTTGGCAGAGGAAGACGGCGAGTTCGCCGAGTTGCTGGGGCGTGGTGAATTGCAGGCTAGGTTGCTTCTCGCCCAACAGGTCTTTACTTGCTTTGTCAACGCTGATGCCTTCGCGGGCAGCTCGTGCGTCAATCTGCTGTTGTACCAAGGGTGTGAGCACCCAGCCGGGGCAGATCGCGTTGGCGGTGATGCCGGTGGTGGCGGTCTCCAGTGCGATAGATTTGGTGAATCCCACCAAGCCATGCTTTGCGGCAACGTAGGCTGACTTGTCTTTGGAAGCGACAAGGCCATGGGCAGACGCGATGTTGATGATGCGGCCCCAATTCTTGGCGCGCATGCTCGGCATAACTAGGCGGGTGGTGTGGAACGCACTCGAGAGATTGATGGCGATGATGGCATCCCACTTCTCTGTCGGGAAGCTCTCCACGGGGCTCACGTGTTGAATTCCGGCATTGTTCACGAGGATGTCGACGCCTCCCATCTCCAGCGCGGCAAATGCCATGATGGCTTCGATCTCTGCAGGCTTACTCATGTCTGCGCCGTGATAGGCCACTTTGACGCCGAAGGCGCTGACCTGCGCTTTGGCCGCTTCAATCGCAGCAAGTTCGCCAAAGCCGTTAAGAATGAGGTTGGCGCCTTGCTTGGCCAGTTCGATGGCAATGCCAAGACCGATGCCACTGGTGGAGCCGGTAACGAGGGCGGTTTTTGAAGCGAGTGAAGAGGCCATTGAGAAAGCTCCGGTGGAAAGATGGCGCATTGTCGCGCAGCTAGGCCGCGCTGGCTGCGCCTAGGTGAAACTGCGTAACTGCCTAACTTGTGCGTTCGGGCGGTGGTAGCCGGTAGCTTGCGGGTGTTCGGCTGAGCTTGATGGGCGAGGCGACACCTTTGTAATCGCCAATGGACACCACCATCTCGCGGTGCAGGCTGTGCTCATCGCTCAAAGCTTGCTGGATGTTTTGAATCGGTGCGCAGGGCACACCGGCCCTGACCAGCTGATCGGCCAAAGGCTTGCAAGCGAACAGAGCCAGCTTTTCTTCTAGCAGGGTTTTGAGGGCTGTGCGGTTGATGTTTCGTTGCCCGTTGTTGGCAAAGCGCGCATCGCTGGCCAGCTCTGGCGCGCCGATGGTCTGCACCAAGGTGGCAAATTGGCGATCGTTGCCTACCGCGAGGAAGATCGGATCGGTGCCGGTGGCGAAGGTGTCGTAGGGCACGATGTTGGGATGTGCATTGCCGCTACGACCGGGCACTCTGCCGTCAAGCAGATGGTTGGCGCTGTGAGGGTGCAGCAGCGCCAAGCCGTTGTCGTACAAGCTCGATTCAACGAACTGGCCTTTGCCGCTGGTATGGCGCTCTTGCAAAGCGAGCAAGATGCCCAAAGCGGCGCTCATGCCAGTGGCGACATCCACAATCGGAATGCCCATGCGTAGCGGCTCGCCGCCTTTTTCACCGTTGATGCTCATCAAGCCACTCAATGCCTGAATTGCTGCGTCATAGCCGGGCAACCCACCGAGCGGCCCGTCGGCGCCGAAGCCGCTGACTCTGCAATGGATCAAGCGTGGGAATTTGGCGTGCAGCGTGTCGTAGCCCAAGCCCCATTTCTCCATGCTGCCGGTTTTGAAGTTTTCTACCAGCACATCGGCGGTCTCCAGCAGCTTGAGCAGTTCCTCGCGCTGCGCAGGATCGTACAAATCCATCGTCATACCGCGTTTGTTGCGGTTCAACCCGAGGAAATAGCTGGCTGTGCCTTGCGCGTTAAATGGTGGCCCCCAGCCACGTGTTTCGTCGCCTAGTGGAGGCTCGATTTTGAGCACATCTGCGCCGTGGTCGGCAAGGATTTGTGTGCAGTAGGGGCCACCTAAGACTCTCGATAGATCGATGACTTTGATGCCTTGGAGAGAACCTGAGTTTGCTGAGGATTGCATTTTTTGATTATCGTTGAGTGCGGAAGTTGTGTCTTTGGATGCAACGGCTGCGAGTGTGAGGCTTTGCGCCTGCCCTCATGGTGTAGTACCACAAATCGGTGAGTCGTAAAGCCGCACACTCGCGGCCTATTGGCTACGCAAACGCTCTTCGTTCGCAAACCAAATCAGAGTCAAGCTCTCGAAGCTTCCAAATCCCGCAATTTAAAGCGCTGAATTTTCCCCGTTGCCGTCTTAGGCAATTCACTCACAAATTCAATGAAGCGCGGGTATTTGTACGGCGCTAGGCGTTCTTTGACGAAGGCCTTGAGTTCGTCTTCTGTGGCTGTGTGGCCGGTTTTCAAAACGACGAAGGCTTTCGTCTTCGTGAGGCCTTCAGCATCTTCTTTGCCGATCACCGCAGCTTCCAGCACGGCGCTGTGCTGCACGAGGGTTGCTTCCACCTCGAAGGGCGAGACATAAATGCCGCTGACTTTGAGCATGTCGTCACTGCGGCCAGAGTAGGTGTAGCTGCCATCTGCATTTTTGACGTATTTGTCGCCGCTTTTCGTCCACGCGCCTTGAAAAGTATCGCGTGTCTTTTCGCGGTTGTTCCAGTACATCAGGGCTGCGCTGGGGCCTTGGATGTAAAGGTCCGCGGTTTCGCCATCGGGAACTTGGCTGCCGTTCTCGCCACGCAGTTCGATTTGGTAGCCAGCGACAGGCCAACCCGTGGTGCCATAGCGCACTTCGCCCGGGATGTTCGAGAGAAAAATATGCAGCATCTCGGTCGAGCCGATGCCATCGATGATCTCGATGCCAAAGTGCTTTTCAAAGCGCTGGCCAATGTCGGCAGGAAGCGCCTCGCCTGCGCTAGAGCACATGCGCAGTGCGACATCGCTTTTTGCGGGGAGATTGGGCGCAGCGAGCATGCCCGCAAAGCCCGTTGGAGCGCCAAAGAAGAGCGTTGGTTTTGTGTTCCCTATACCACCTGTCCAGCGCTTAAACACAGCATCGGGTGTAGGGCGCTCGGCCATCAGAATCACGCTGGCCCCGACGCTTAATGGAAAGCTGAGCGCATTGCCCAAGCCATAGGCGAAAAAAGTTTGGCGGCTGAGAAACACACATCGGTCTCAGAGATGTTCAGCACGCCCTTTCCGTACAGCTCAGCCGTCCAATAGGCATTGGCATGCGTGTGGACAGTGCCTTTGGGCCGACCCGTGGAGCCGGAGGAATAGAGCCAAAAAGCGGCTTCGTCGGCTTGCGTGGCGCAGGGCGTGGTTTGCGGTTCCGATTTGAGCAAGTCCGGCCACGCCGTGCAGCCTCTGGGTAGATCAGCGCCAGGGCGCGAGACGTAAATCGCCTTAACTTCATTCGGTGCGGCTTGCATGGCCGCTTGCAAAGTGGGCAGCAAGGCAGCAGAGACCAAGGCGGCTTGGGCGCGGCTGTGCTGCAGCATATAGGCGTAATCCTCTGCAGTGAGCAGTGTGTTGACGGCGACTGGCACAACTCCGGCATACAGGCAGCCGAGGAAGGAAACAATCCAATCGGTGCAATCGTGCATCAGCAGAAGCACGCGCTCGTCCTGGCGCAAACCGAGCTCTTGCAGGCCAGCAGCGCAGCGCTGAACGCTGTCCTCCAACTGGCCGTAGCTAAGTTGGCCAGCATCGTCGAGCAAGGCTGTTTTGGTTGGGCGCTGGGCATTCAGAGCCAGCAAATGCGCGGCGAAGTTGAACGCCTCGGGCGGCGCCGGGACTGGGCTGGACATCGCTGTCTCCTCAAATCTTTGTTTGACGTGGCATCCACAGTGATGCAAAATAATTCCTGTTGAACTATAAATCCGTAGAATACCCATGTCAAGCAAGATACTGCACACCAGTCAGACTGAAAATGAAGCGGCAGATATCAAAAACCCCTTCCTCGTGGCCTTAGGCGAGCGCGTGCGCAGCCAGCGCTCGCGCCGGGGCTTGACGCGCAAGGCGCTGGCTGCTGCGGCTGATGTTTCGGAGCGGCATTTGGCCAATCTGGAATACGGCGTGGGCAATGCCTCGATCTTGATCCTGCAGCAGGTGGCCGATGCGCTCGAATGCCCGCTGGCGGAGTTGCATGGGGACATGACGACCTCCAACCCCGAATGGCTGATGCTGCGCAAGCTGCTTGAGCATGCGGATGAGTCGCAACTGAAAAATCTGCGGCTCAATATTGCTACATATTTAGGATCATCTCACGCAAATTCTATAAAGGCCAATGCCCCAAAAGCATCACAAATCATTGCGCTGATCGGCCTGCGCGGCGCCGGTAAATCGACTTTGGGCAGAATGCTCGCCGAGGCACTGGGCTACCCGTTTTTTGAGATGAGCGCGGAGATTGAGAAGTTAGCAGGCACTTCGGTGGCAGAGATTCAGGCGCTTTATGGTGTGTCGGCCTATCGCCGCTACGAGCGACGGGCGCTGGAGACCTTGATTGGGCAACAAAGCCAAGCCGTCATCGCCACACCCGGTGGCTTGGTGAGCGACGTGACGACCTTCAACACGGTGCTCACGCACTGCACCAGCGTCTGGCTGCAAGCTGAGCCGAAAGACCATTTGCAGCGGGTGCAGGCGCAGGGCGACATGCGCCCGATGGCGGCGAGCAAGGAAGCGCTGGATGATTTGAAGAGCATCTTGGCAGGCCGCGCCGCCTTCTATTCCAAGGCAGATTTCATGCTCGATACCAGCTCGCAAGAACTGCCCAAGACCTTTGACTTGTTGAAAAAGCTTCTCTTGCCAGTGACATTCTTCACGTAATATGCACAATATTGCATTATATTGATATATGCAATATAATTCACATCACTTGCAAGGAGTACCTCCATGGGCGCAGACTTCCGCGTTGACTATCAAACCGACCCCAGCCAATACAAGCATTGGAAGCTCGAATTCAATGGCTCTGTGGCGACACTGAAGGCCGACTTTGATGAAAACGCCGGCCTGCGGCCCGGCTACAAGCTCAAACTCAATAGCTACGACCTTGGCGTGGATATTGAGCTCCATGACGCGGTGAACCGAATTCGCTTTGAGCATCCTGAGGTGCGCACGGTGGTGCTCACCAGTGCAAAAGATAAAGTATTTTGCTCCGGTGCGAACATCTTTATGCTGGGCGTCTCCAGCCACGCCTGGAAAGTCAATTTCTGCAAATTCACCAACGAAACGCGCAATGGTTTGGAGGACTCTTCCAAATACAGCGGCCTCAAGTTCTTGGCCGCCGTCAACGGCGCTTGCGCCGGCGGTGGCTATGAAGTCGCGTTGGCATGCGATGAAATCATCTTGATCGATGATCGATCCAGCGCGGTGAGCTTGCCTGAAGTACCGTTGTTGGGTGTTTTGCCTGGCACAGGCGGCCTCACGCGGGTGACCGACAAGCGCAAAGTGCGCCACGACTTGGCGGATATTTTTTGCACCAGTGTGGAGGGTGTGCGTGGGCAAAAAGCCGTGGACTGGCGCTTGGTTGATGCAATTGCGAAATCCGCAGTGTTCAAAGAGGCCGTGCAAAAGCGGGCACTGGAGCTTGCCGGTCAAAGTGATCGGCCGGCCAATGCGCAAGGCGTGGCTTTGACGCCATTGCAGCGCCGCATTGAAGCGGACGCCATCCGCTACAGCACGGTGAGCGTAGAAATTGATCGCAGCAAGCGCATTGCCACATTCGTCATAAAAGCGCCTTTGGCCCATGTGGAATCTGAGATAGATGCTATTCAGAGCGCTGCTGCGAACTGGTACCCCTTGGTTTTGGCGCGTGAACTTGACGATGCCATTTTGTCGATGCGTACCAATGAGCTGGTCATCGGCACCTGGGTCATCAAGACGCATGGCGATGCCGCCAAGGTGCTGCAAATGGATTCGGTCTTGATGGCGCATCAAGGCCATTGGTTTGTACGCGAGACGATCGGCATGCTGCGCCGCACCTTCAGCCGTATCGATGTGTCATCCCGGAGCTTGTTTGCATTGATCGAAGAAGGCAGTTGCTTTGCGGGCACGTTCTTCGAGCTGGCACTGGCCTGCGATCGCTCGTATCAACTGATCTTGCCCGACGACATGGACAAGACGCCGCGCATCACCGTCAGCGATGTGAATTTTGGTCTCTACCCGATGGCTACCGAGCAAAGCCGTCTGCAGCGCCGTTTCTACGAAGAAGAGCCTGCCTTGAAGGCTGTGCGCGCCACGGCTGGTCAAGCCTTGGATGCGGATCAGGCCTTCCGACTTGGCTTGATCACGGCAAACCCAGACGACATCGATTGGGCCGACGAAGTGCGCATCATGTTGGAAGAGCGCGTCGCCATGAACCCAGACGCCCTGACCGGCATGGAAGCCAATCTGCGTTTCAACGGCAAAGAAAACATGGTCACCCGCGTCTTTGGCCGCCTGACCGCTTGGCAAAACTGGATCTTCCAACGGCCGAATGCTGTGGGGGAGAAGGGCGCATTGAAGGTCTATGGCAAGGGCGATAAGGCGGTTTTTGATTGGAATAGGGTTTAACGAACATCCCGGTGCGGCATCGCCGATCCCACTCAAGGGGCATCACCGGTGACCTAGCCTAGCCAGATTCAAGGTGATCGTTAGGAAAATGGTTTAGCAAGTTTTTTGGAGATCAACGTGAGCATCAATTACAGCGAAAAAATACCCAATAACGTCAATCTCGGCGAAGACCGCACCTTGCAGCGCGCGCTGGAGGGTTGGCAGCCGAATTTCATCAACTGGTGGGATGAGATTGGCCCCGTGGGCTCGGAAGCTTCGGATGTGTACCTGCGCACTGCTGTGAGTGTCGATCCCGCGGGCTGGGCGCAGTTTGGCCATGTCAAGATGCGCGATTACCGCTGGGGCATTTTCTTAAACCCTGGTCAGCAAGATCGCAAGATCCATTTTGGCGATCATCTGGGCCAAGATGCTTGGAACGATGTGCCCGGCGAATATCGCGCCAATTTGCGCCGCATCATCGTCACGCAGGGCGATACCGAACCCGCTTCTGTCGAGCAGCAACGCCATTTGGGGCTCACTGCGCCTTCGATGTATGACCTGCGCAATCTTTACCAGATCAACGTGGAAGAGGGCCGTCACCTGTGGGCCATGGTCTATTTGCTGCACAAGCATTTTGGCCGGGATGGCCGCGAGGAAGCAGAAGCGCTGCTCGAGCGCCGAAGTGGCGATGCCGATGCGCCACGTATCTTGCAAGCCTTCAACGAAGCCACGCCCGATTGGCTCAGCTTCTTCATGTTCACGTATTTCACGGATCGTGATGGCAAGTTTCAACTCTGCGCTTTGGCCGAAAGCGCCTTTGAGCCCCTCGCCCGAACGACCAAGTTCATGCTCACCGAAGAAGCGCACCACATGTTTGTCGGCGAGAGCGGTATTAGCCGCGTGATCCAGCGGACTTGCCAAATGATGAATGAGCTGAAGACGGATGATGTGAAGAAGCTACGCGCCGCTGGCGTGATTGATCTGCCCACGGTGCAGCGCTACTTGAACTTTCACTTTTCGGTGACGATCGATCTCTTCGGTGCCGATGAATCCTCCAATGCAGCGACCTTCTATAGCACCGGTCTCAAAGGCCGCTATGAGGAAGGCAAGCGCATGGACGATCACCAATTGCGTGGTCAGAGCTATCAGGTGCTGCAAGCGGTGGGCGATCAGTTGCTGAGCAAGGAAGTGCCCATGCTCAATGCGCTCAATGAAGTGCTGCGCGACGACTACATCAAAGACTCCGTCGCAGGCGTTGGGCGTTGGAACAAGGTCATTGAAAAGGCGGGTATCCCGTTTCAGCTAAAAGCACCGCACAAAGCCTTCCATCGCAATATTGGCGCATTAGCGGGTGTGAGAGTCTCGCCAGACGGACGTGTGGTGTCGCAGGCAGAGTGGGATGCCAAGGTGAATGAATGGTTGCCGAGTGCGGAAGATCGTGCCTTCGTTGCTAGCCTGATGGGCCGCGTGATCGAGCCAGGAAAGTTTGCCAATTGGATTGCCCCGCCAGCTATGGGTATCAACCGTCAGCCGGTAGACTTCGATTACGTTCGATTCAATTAATCACCCCCTTGGCGGCTAGCGCCGCCTCCCCCTCAAGGGGGCGCCGATAGCGGCCTGGCAAAGCCAGTTCCGCAGCGGCTGCTGGGAAAGAAAATGCTGACCAAGAGAGTACGCTATGGGCATGAACGAAACCATCCTCATCAAGCAGCACCTGATTGACCCGGTGATTTGCATTCGTTGCAACACCTGCGAGGCGACTTGCCCCGTCGGTGCGATCACGCATGATGACCGCAACTATGTGGTGGACGCCGATAAATGCAATCTGTGCATGGCCTGCATTTCGCCTTGCCCAACGGGCTCGATTGACAACTGGCGCGATGTGCCCAAGGTGAAGGCTTATTCAGTGGCTGAGCAATTGACCTGGGATGATCTTCCGGGTGAACTGAGCGAGGTGCAGTTGGCTGCAGCAGAAGTTTCTGAAGAAAAGCTGCCTGCCACTATTATGGAATCTGCGCGAAATGCTATGAATTTAGTAGCACCTAGTCGCCATGAAACCCTGCCGAACTATGGCGCGACGCTACCGCCGTGGTCTGCTGCGCATGCCTACACGAATCTCTATGGCCCCAAAGCCACGCAAAAAACCATCACCGCGACCTTGACCGGCAATGTGCGCGTCACGGAGGTGGGCAAGACCGCTGGCTCAGATTACGACACGCATCACATCGTGCTGGATTTTGGCAACATGCCTTTCCCCATACTGGAAGGCCAGAGCATCGGCATCATCCCGCCGGGCTTGGATGAGCGCGGTAAGCCCCATCACGCTAGGCAATACTCGATCGCCAGCCCGCGCAATGGTGAGCGGCCCGGTTACAACAATGGCTCCCTCACCATCAAGCGCGTCTTGCAAGACCATTCAGGCAAGCCCGTGCGTGGTGTCGGCAGCAATTTCATGTGTGATTTGAAGGTGGGTGACACGGTTGAAGTGATTGGGCCCTTCGGCAGCAGCTTTTTGATGCCTAACCACCCGAAGAGCCACATCGTGATGATTTGCACCGGCACAGGCTCTGCACCGATGCGCGCGATGACGGAATGGCGACGTCGCCTGCGCGCTACCGGTAAATTCGAGAGCGGCAAACTGATGCTGTTTTTCGGTGCGCGAACGCAAGCCGAGCTGCCGTATTTCGGCCCTTTGCAGCAGCTGCCCAAAGACTTTATCGATACCGAATTTTGCTATTCGCGTGAAGCGGGTCAGCGCAAGCGCTATGTGCAGGATGCGATGCGCGAGCGGGCGGCTGACTTGGCCGTGATGCTGCGAGATCCGAACGCCTATTTCTATGTCTGCGGCCTCAAAGCCATGGAGGAGGGCGTGGTGCTGGCGCTCAAAGACATTGCCGAGACGGCGGGTCTGAGCTGGGATACGATAGGTAGCGCCCTGAAAAAAGAGGGTCGCCTGCACCTCGAAACCTATTGAACGCCCAACATGAATCACGCCTATATCGTCGATGCCATCCGCACACCCTTTGGTCGCTACGGCGGTGCATTCTCGTCGGTGCGCACCGATGACCTCGGCGCGATTCCGCTCAAAGCGCTGATGGCGCGCAACGCTTCTGTTGATTGGGAGGCAGTGACGGACGTGATTTACGGCTGTGTGAATCAAGCGGGTGAGGACAACCGCAACGTGGCCCATATGGCCTCGCTTTTAGCTGGCTTGCCTTATCAAGTATCCGGCAGCACGGTGAACCGCCTTTGCGGCTCTGGTTTAGATGCTCTGGGCACTGCAGCCCGTGCCATTCGTGCGGGAGAAGCTACGTTAATGATAGCGGGCGGGGTGGAAAGCATGAGCCGTGCGCCCTTTGTGATGCCCAAGGCAATGAGCGCATTCAGCCGCGATGCCCAAATCTTCGACACCACGATTGGTTGGCGTTTCATCAACAAGATCATGAAAGAAAAGTACGGCGTCGATTCAATGCCGGAGACGGCAGAGAACGTGGCAACCGAGTACAAGATTGAGCGCGAGGCGCAAGACCGCATGGCGCTTGCCAGTCAAATGAAAGCTGTTGCTGCGCAAAAATCTGGCTACTTTGATGCGGAAATCACGCCTGTCAGCATTGCTCAAAAAAAGGGCGATGCCATTGTTGTGACTCAAGACGAGCATCCGCGTGAAACTTCTCTTGAAGCGCTGGCCAAACTTAAGGGCGTGGTCAAACCCGATGGCACGGTCACTGCAGGTAATGCCAGTGGTGTAAATGATGGTGCCTGTGCTTTGCTGCTCGCGGATGAGAAGACTGCTGCCAAATACAGTCTGACGCCAAAAGCGAGAGTCGTTGGCATGGCAACGGCGGGCGTTCCCCCGCGCATCATGGGCATCGGCCCTGCGCCAGCGACGCGCAAGGTTTTGGAGCTGACGGGTCTGACCCTTGATCAGATGGACGTGATTGAGCTGAATGAAGCCTTTGCTGCGCAGGGGTTGGCTGTGTTGCGCGACTTAGGTTTGAGAGACGACGATGCGCGCGTCAACCCCAACGGCGGTGCGATTGCACTCGGCCATCCACTCGGCGCATCCGGTGCGCGGCTGGCCACGACTGCCGTGAATCAGCTGCACAAAATCAAAGGCCGCTACGCCCTGTGCACGATGTGTATTGGTGTCGGGCAGGGGATTGCGTTGGTGTTGGAGCGAGTGTGATGCTTAGCGCCACAGCGCAGCCGCTGGTCTTCAAGCCGCGCGCGACGCTCAAAGGCAGGCAGGTACAGCCGCAGGCGCGCGAGGAAGTGCTCGCGCTGATGCACAAGGTCTGGCCCGGCACTGTCGAGCAGCCATTCAGGCGCGATCTGTTGATTGAGTATCTGCATGCTTTGAATGATCGCTTTGGTGCGGTGTTTGAAAGGCATATCGCGGCGCTGGCCGATGGCATGAAGCTCTCGCAGGCAGAGGTAGTTGAAGTAGCGAGCTTCTATCACCACTTTGAGATTCTGCGAGGCGATCAAGCCGCGCCGAGCCTGCGTGTACGCGTGTGCAATGGGCTGAGCTGTGAAATGGCCGGAGCCTCTGAACTGTTGGCTAAGCTGCCTGCTCTGCTGCAAGCGGATGTGAAGGTCGAACCGGTGCCCTGTATTGGCCGCTGCGAACAAGCCCCGGCGCTGGCTGTTGGGCAGCACAACATCGGGAGTGCTTCCCCTGCAGTTCTATTACGATATTTAGAGGAAAAGAGGCGTATTGCCGTCGTAAATACTGCGCAGAATGCTATAAATTATGTAGCATACGAAGAGTATCAACAAGCGGGTGGTTATGCACTTCTGCGCGCTGTCGCTGATGGCTCGCGTGATGGTGAGAGTGTCATATCGGCCTTGGAGCATGCAGGTCTGCGCGGCTTGGGTGGTGCAGGCTTTCCGGCTGGGCGCAAATGGCGCATCGTCAAAGACCAACCGAGTCCTCGCCTGATGGCAGTGAATATCGACGAAGGCGAGCCAGGCACGTTCAAGGACCGCTGGTATTTGGAGCGTGATCCGCATCGGTTTTTGGAGGGCATGTTGATTGCCGCGCAAGTCGTCAGCATCGATGCGATTTACATTTACCTGCGCGATGAATACCATGAGCTGCGCGACATGCTCGGCATGGAGCTGGCCAAGCTGCAATCCAATCTACCTTGCGCTATACCCAAGATTGAATTGCGCCGTGGTGCAGGTGCTTACATCTGCGGCGAAGAATCCGCGATGATTGAGAGCATTGAAGGCAAGCGCGGTGAGCCGCGCATGCGGCCACCGTATATTGCGCAAGTGGGCTTGTTTGGCCACCCCACACTGGAGCACAACTTTGAAACCCTTTACTGGGTGCGCGACATTTTGGAAAAGGGCGGTGAGTGGTTTACCTTGCATGGGCGTCAAGGCCGCAAAGGGCTGCGATCATTCAGCGTGAGCGGGCGGGTGAAGCAGCCCGGCGTCAAGCTTGCGCCTGCGGGCATCAGCCTGCGTGAGTTGATTGAGGAGCATTGCGGCGGTATGGCAGATGGCCATGAGCTGTATGCCTATCTGCCTGGCGGGGCGAGCGGCGGCATCTTGCCTGCTTCGCTCTCGCATGTGCCGCTGGACTTTGACACGCTGCAGCCCTATGGCTGCTTCATTGGCAGTGCGGCGGTGATTGTGCTGAGCCAACACGATCAAGCGCGCGATGCGGCGCTGAACATGATGAAATTTTTCGCGCATGAGAGCTGTGGCCAATGTACGCCTTGCCGCGTGGGCACGGAGAAATCGGCCAAGCTGATGGAAAGACCCGTGTGGGATCAGGCCACACTAAATGATTTAAGCACCGTGATGGTCGATGCCAGCATCTGCGGCTTGGGGCAAGCAGCGCCGAATCCCATGCTGACCGTTATCAAGTATTTCCCGCATGAGGTAAGCGTTGGAAACAGCACGGGTGCTGTGGTATGAACGCGCGTGAAGTGATCAGCTTTGAGCTTGACGGCAAAGCGGTGCAAGCCGTGCCCGGCGAGAGCATTTTGCAAGCGGCCAAACGCTTCGGCGTAGATATTCCTCATCTCTGTTTCAAAGAAGGCATGCGCGCCGATGGCAATTGCCGTGCATGCGTGGTAGAGATTGAGGGTGAGCGGGTGCTTGCACCGAGCTGTTGCCGCGCGCCAAGCGAGGGCATGAAGGTCAATGCGCAAAGCGCGCGGGCCACGAAAAGCCAGAAGATGGTCTTGGAAATGCTATTGGCCGATCTGCCAGACCAAGGCTACAAATGGCATGAAGACGATGCGACGCAGCCGCATGGTGAGCTGAGCCAGTGGGCAGTCGCATTGGATGTGAGAGTGCGACCCGAACTCAAAGCCCTGCGCCGCGCGCAGCCGAAAGCTGATCTCTCGCATCCCGCAATGGCGGTCAACCTCGATGCTTGCATTCAGTGCACGCGCTGCGTGCGCGCTTGCCGAGAAGTGCAAGTGAACGATGTGATCGGCTACGCGCAACGTGGCAGCCATTCAAGAATTGTGTTTGATCAGTTTGACGCGATGGGTGAGAGCAGTTGCGTGGGCTGCGGCGAATGTGTGCAGGCCTGCCCGACGGGAGCGCTGATGCCGAAATCACAGATCGGCTCGCAAAAAGTCGATCAAAAGATTGATTCCGTCTGCCCCTATTGCGGCGTCGGGTGTCTGATCACCTACAACGTCAAGGACGAGAGAATCGTGAGCGTGGATGGCCGCAAAGGCCCGGCGAATGATTCTCGGCTGTGTGTGAAAGGCCGCTTTGGTTTTGATTATGTGCATCACGATGGGCGCTTGACCAAACCTTTGATCCGCAAAGCGGGCGTGCCCAAAAGCATCCTGCCGCGAGACGCGGATTGGCGCGTAGTATTTCGCGAAGCCACTTGGGAAGAGGCTTTGAATCTCGCAGGCGGCAAGCTCAAAGGCTTGCGCGATCAATATGGTGCGAAATCGCTCGCGGGTTTTGGCAGCGCCAAGGGCAGCAACGAAGAAGCTTATTTGTTCCAAAAACTGGTGCGCACCGGCTTTGGCAGCAACAACGTCGATCACTGCACGCGCCTGTGCCA
Source organism: Variovorax sp. (assembly GCA_031429925.1). Classification (GTDB taxonomy): domain Bacteria; phylum Pseudomonadota; class Gammaproteobacteria; order Burkholderiales; family Burkholderiaceae_C; genus JANMDU01. The sequence continues at coordinate 4,218 of JANPAK010000072.1, read as the reverse complement.
TGCATCCTCCGTGGCTGCTTTGCTCGAAGGTGTAGGTTCGGGCGCGGTGAGCAACCAAGTCAATGACGTGGCGCACAGCGAAGTCATTCTCATCATCGGCTCGAATCCCACTTCCAATCACCCGGTCGCCGCCACATGGATGAAGAATGCCGCGCAGCTTGGTACGAAAATCATCCTCGCTGACCCGCGACGCACCGATATCGCGCGCCATGCCTGGAAGAGCCTGCAATTCAAGCCCGATACCGATGTGCTTTTGCTCAATGCGATGCTTTACACCATCATTGAAAAAAGACTGGAATCCCTTGAATTCATTGCGCAACGTGCTACGAATTTTGAAGCGTTGAAGGCGCAAGTGGCGAATTTTTCACCGGAAGCCGTCAGCGAAGCTTGTGGAATTGATGCGGCAACGATCCGCGAAGTGGCAACAACATTCGCCACCGCCAAAAGCGCCATGATCCTCTGGGGCATGGGCGTGAGCCAGCATGTGCATGGCACGGACAATGCGCGTTGCTTGATCGCGTTGGCCACGATCACCGGGCAAATCGGCAGGCCTGGCACCGGCTTGCATCCGCTGCGCGGGCAAAACAATGTGCAGGGCGCGAGTGATGCAGGCTTGATCCCGATGATGCTGCCCAACTACCAGCGTGTCGACAATGCCGCTGCACATGCTTGGTTTGAAGATTTCTGGGGCACGAAACTTGACGACAAGCCCGGCTACACCGTGGTCGAGATCATGCATAAGGCGCTCGCTGAAGAGAGCGATCCGCACAAGATTCGCGGCATGTACGTGATGGGCGAAAACCCTGCGATGAGTGATCCTGATTTGACCCATGCTCGCCGTGCCTTGGAAAACCTAAAGCATCTGGTCGTGCAAGATATCTTCATGACCGAGACCGCGTGGTTGGCTGATGTGGTCTTACCCGCCAGCGCATGGCCGGAGAAAACGGGCACCGTGAGCAACACCGATCGCATGGTGCAACTGGGTCGCCAAGCACTGCCGCGACCTGGTGATGCCAAGCAAGACTTGTGGATTATCCAACAGCTCGCCAAGCAGCTAGGCTTGAATTGGAACTACGAAGGCGAGCAAAGTGGCGTGGCTGAGGTATACGAAGAAATGCGCCAAGCCATGCACGCAGCCATTGCTGGCATCACCTGGCAGCGCTTAGAACGTGAGGGCTCCGTCACTTATCCGTGTTTGAGCGAAGACGATCCCGGCCAGCCGATCGTTTTCCAACAGACCGTGCCCACCCAGGACGGGCGCATCAAGCTGGTTCCAGTGGGTTTCATACCTGCGAACGAATCACCCGACAGCGACTATCCCTTCGTTCTCATCACTGGGCGCCAGCTCGAGCATTGGCACACCGGCTCGATGACTCGGCGCGCGAGCATGCTCGATGCCCTCGAGCCGCAAGCGACGGTCTCGATGAACAGTGCACTTGCTCAGCTTGTTAAAGCTCGCGCAGGAGACCGCATCGAAGTAACATCCCGCCGAGGTTCGGTATGCTTGCAGGTGCGTATTGACGAAGGCACACCGGACCGAACAGTGTTTATTCCCTTTGCTTACTCGGAAGCAGCCGCAAACCTGTTGACGAATGCTGCGCTGGATCCCGTGGGAAAAATCCCCGAGTTCAAATACTGCGCAGTGCAGTTGAGCGCACGACCGTCAATCTGACTAACCCAGCATCGTCCTGACCTACTTTGCGCACACGGCAAATAGCGGTAGAGTGGCAAATATGCGACACCCCCGGTTTGTGGGATGTGCAGGAAAGGCATTTCAGTAACAATTGGATCTTTTTATGGTGTTCAAAATGCGCAGGATTCGAGCTTGGAGGTTGCCAACCTGTTGGGGTCGACCTAGCGGGTGGGCGTCGTGGGTGTTGATGGCGTCGTTGGGCTTCATGATGCTGCAGCTGCCGGCGCGAGCGCAGAATAGCTTGGGCACACCAAGCGCCGAACAGATGATTGAGCAGCTCAGGGCGCCGCCAAGTACTCGTAGCCTGCGAAATCTCCAGGTTGAGCCAGTTGTCAAAGAAAGCGCTTCCGCATCGACGCCCGCCTTAGGCGCCTCTGATAGCTCGCCTCTTCCTGAGAAGCCTTCTGCTCCTGCATCCTTGTCGCTCTTAATTCAGTTTGACTTCGATTCCGCACGCGTCAAATCTGAAAGCCAACAGGCCATTGGAAATTTAGCAATTGCGCTGAAATCTTTGGCCCTGAGTAACTCAAATTTTTTGATTGAAGGTCACACAGACGCCACCGGACGCAGTGACTACAACCTCAAACTTTCCCAAGATAGAGCCGAAGCCGTTCGCAGCCTTTTAGTCGGGCAGGGAGTTGCACGAGGTCGATTGCAAAGCGTGGGTAAAGGCTCAAGTGAACCGTCGAATGCACGCGATCCGTTCGCCGCTGAAAATCGTCGCGTTCGCATTGTTAATCTTGATTGAGAATGCAGCGTGTTTTATTGGCGAAGCATCACGCAATGGCTGGGCAGCTTGCCATTGCTGCGGGTGACATGGGCATTGGTATTCGTACTCAGCACATGGGCTGCTGCTGATTTCCTTGTGCTCAAGGTCTCCAGTGGTCTCGCGCGCTCAACCTACGATGGGATGGTGCGCAATCGCCTGTTTTCCCCTGCTAGAGATCCGCGAATTGTCATCGTAGATATTGATGAAGCGTCATTGCTTGAAATGGGCAAGGAGTTTGGCCGCTGGCCGTGGCCTCGCGATACTTTAGCGACAGTGTTGAACTTCATTGATAAGCAGGGGCCGGCTGCAATTGTGTGGGATATCGCATTCAGCGACGCCGATCGCCTCTCACCGGGCGGAGATAAGGCCTTTGACGAAGCTGCGCGACGCAGCCAAAGCAGTCACTTTTCAGTTGTGCGCTTGCCTCCCAAGTTTGACAGTCAGAGCCAGATCACCCGATCGACACTGCCGGGCCTGTGGTTTACCGGAGCCATTGGCTTGCCTGCGTCGACAACAACAGTGGCGTTGATACCTCCAGTCTTTCCCGCAGTAGCCGCCGCCAAGTTGGGTTACAACAATGGCTATGCCGACACCGACGGCGTACTTCGCCGCTATCGGTATGTGGAGCAATTGAGCGATGGCAGCTCTATTCAATCCCTCGCATTTGCCGTAGCGCGATCAGTGTCGCCAAACAACGCTGATCACTTCATCGTCGCATCGGAAAAGGATCCACTTATCATTTGGCAGCGACATAAAAATGCCTATCCTCGCATCGCGTTCAGCGATGTGTTTAACGAGGCTGAGGGGGGCTCGAGCAAAACCAAGATACCTAGCTTCTCCGGCAAGATCGTCCTGATTGGCGCAACGGCTTCCAGTCTTCACGATATTCATCCAACGCCCGCAGGGGCGATGCATGCGGGCGTCGATATTCTGGCAACTGCCATCGACAATGCGGTGCATGGGCGCTATCTCGACGAGCTACCTGCGTGGCTTCAGGCAGCCCTGGCTATCGGCTTGATCGTTGGTATGAACGCATGGGTCCTCAGGTTTGGATTGAGTGTGCTGGATGCGGCATTGTTATTGCTGCCGACTTCTTTGCTTGTGATCAGCTATCTGTCTTTGAATTTTGGTCGAATATTCTTTGATTTGTATCTGGCGGCCGGAGCAGCTTTTGTGTACATCGCTGTCCTGAAAACTTGGAATGCCTGGCGTCGAAATCATTGGTGTGCAGATATCGCGACCAATTCCAAGCAGCCGCTCGCATTGCTGGCCATACGTAATGCCGAACCGTTGGCAGATGTCGGGCTGGATCGGCTCATCCGTCTTTTGGAGTTAAATGCGCCCCAGTGTCGCATTGTCGGGGGTGATGCAACCGCAACATGGCCTGCTCGGCTGCGCTGGCCAGAAATGTTGCATGAAACTTGCGTTGTTGGTCCGGCAGAGCAACTGTTGACTCTTGCATCCACTCTGCGCAAGCATCAGAAGTGGACGATCGCTAGTGAGGTCCTTCCCTTCAACGACGGCTACCAACGGGACCGGCTGGCTGCGGCTGCTCTTCGTTTATTGAATGACGTAACATCGAACGACCGTCAGGCAAATTTGGGGAAGAGTTTTGATTGAAGTAACCCTCAACCATTGGGAGCTCCTATGATGCACAAAAACAGATTAATCCAGACAATCATGGCAGTGGGCCTGATGTTTTTGTCAACCGTCATCAAAGCTCAGGAGGTGGTGACTTCGCGTGCCACAGAGATGC
>JANPAK010000071.1:0-26225 GCA_031429925.1 Variovorax sp. | reverse complement strand
TTGGAGAAACCCCATGAATCAACGTGCCCTGATCGCCGCCGCTGCCGCTACTTTGCTTAGCACTTCCTTTCTAAGCACCCCGGTGATGGCTCAAGCCAAGGAAAAATGCTATGGCGTTGCCAAAGCAGGCCAGAACGATTGCGCCAACTTGGCCAAAACCCACTCCTGCGCCGGACAATCGAAAGTCGACAACGACAAGGGCGCATGGAAATACGTGGCTACCGGCACCTGCGTCAGTCTCAAGGGCTTGAGCGCCGACCAAGCCAAAAAAGAGCTCGAAAAGAAGAGCTAATCGCTGGTTGGGGTGTCTAGTCCTGCGCAGGTTGCATTGTTGAGCCAGAGGCAACCCGCAGGTATTGGTTGGCGGCATGCGCACTATGCCGCCGTGCTTGAGGAACGCCCGCCTGTGGGTTTCCTGCAAGTGCACTCCGAGAACTTTTTTGGTTCCGCGCTGCCTGCAGGAGGCGCAGCGCTGGCCACATTGGCCCAAGCCCGCGAGCAATACCCCATCAGCCTGCATGGCGTCGGTTTGTCGCTCGGTTCTGCTTGGGGTATCGATGAATGGCATCTGGACCAACTCGCGTCGCTGGTTGAGCGTATCGAGCCTGTGAGGGTCAGCGATCATGCTTGCTTCGCACGTGGCCTGCGATCAGATGTCGAGATGCTGCATGCGTCCGATTTGCTGCCGATCCCCTTCTCGCATGAATCATTGGATAAGCTCTGTGCCAATGTGCAGCGGGTGCAGGACCGTCTGAAGCGCCCTTTGCTGGTGGAAAACCTCAGCGCCTATCTGCACTACGCTCAGGCTGACTTCTCTGAAGATCAGTTCTTAAGCGAGCTTGTTCGACGCAGCGGCTGCCAACTGCTGCTCGACGTCAACAATGTGTTTGTGAATGCGCTCAACGAGCAAGTTGGAGCAAACCGTGATCGCGTAGGCTCCTTGAGCTCGGCGATTGCATTTTTGGATGCTCTGCCCACCCACGCCGTCGGTGAAATGCATTTGGCCGGGCATTGCGAGATGGCGGACATCGTGATCGATGATCACGGCAGCGAAGTCTGTGATGAGGTGTGGCTGCTCTATGCGCATGCTGTCAGGCGCTTTGGCGATGCGCCTGCGCTGATCGAATGGGACACGTCCATCCCGACGCTGGATGTGTTGCTTGCGCAAGCGACACGGGCCGATACCGTGGCTCAAAAGGTGCTTCTATGAGCACCGTTTTGATGGCGCAACAAACCGCGCTGCTCGACATGCTGCATCGCTGCGCTGCTGATTCGATGGCAAACGATAAAGATTTAGTCTGGGTTGACGGTCCATTTTCTTCAGCGAACCCTGCTTTGGCCTTGCGTGGCCTGCGCGCTTACCGGGCGAATGCACAAGAGTTCAGTGCCAACGCCTTGCAGGCAAGCCACCCGGTTTTGTATCAAATGCTAGGAGAAGACAATTTTCGGCATTTCGCGCAAGACTTTTGGCAAGCCATGCCACCTCAGTGCGGCGATTTGGCGCAGTGGGGAGGCCTGTTGCCGGCCTTTTTGCCGCAGGTGCCGCAACTGCATGCGCTGCTGCTAGAGCATCCGTATCTTGCCGATGTGGCCAGCGCAGAGTGGGCATTGCATCTGGCAGCAACCGCCACCGATGCGGCTTTAGACGCAGAAAGCTTTCACCTTCTGGCTAGCAAAGACCCCGAGCGACTGCGCTTGGTACTTGGCCCGGGCTGCACTGTGCTGCGAAGCGCCTACCCGGTGGCGGCGCTGTTGCAGTTGCACGATCCGCGTGCAAGCGATGTGCACGCGCAAGCGCATGAGCAGATCGCGAGGCGGACACCACAAATCGCGCTGATCTGGCGGCAAGGCTACCGCCCGATGATTGCCGTGGCTGACCCAGCGCCAGCCGCGTTGATAGAGGCGTCTTTGCGGGGGGCATCCCTGTCCCGTGCTCTCCATGCGGCTATCTCGCAAACGAGCGACTTTGATGTCAGCGCATGGCTGCCCGCGCAAGTGCAGGCGGGCGTGTTGCTGGGCGTGGCGCGAATGTAGCTGCGCTGGGGCTTAGTGCTGCGAATTGGACGCAGACAACTCGGAATACGTCTGCATCGCCAGCAATAAGTCTGCCCAAGCCTTGGCCTTGTCCGGCAAATTGCGCAGCAAATAAGCGGGGTGGTAAGTCACGATCACCGGTGCAGCAAAGTTGGCGTGTTTGAGTGCGTGCACTCGGCCACGCAATTTACCGACGGGTTCGTTGCTGCCGATCAGGCTTTGGATGGCAAATTTTCCCATGGCCAGAATGATTTTTGGGCGCAGAAGCTCGATTTGCCGCGCGAGATAGGGCTCGCACATCGCTACCTCTTCAGGGCTGGGGTTACGGTTTGCAGGCGGGCGGCATTTAAGCACGTTGACGGCATATGCACCCTTGTGGCGCGACAACCCAGTGGGTTTGCCGTCCAGCATGGAGCCAACTTTCATCGCAGCGAGCATGTTGTCAAGGAGCTTGCCCACGTCTCCAACGAAGGGTTCACCTAGCCGGTCCTCGTCCTCCCCGGGAGGCTCGCCCACAATCAGCCAATCGGTTTGCGGGGCGTGTGCAACATCTGGCGTCATCGGGCCGATACCGAAAACAGCGTTCTTGCGCAACTGGCACAGACCACAGGCTTGGCAGTTTGATACGGCACGCTGCAAAGTCGGCCAATCCATTTTCTCGATGCCGGCGGGGCGCGGAAAAAGCCCGTTGGAGGTGGCGGTCACCTTAGTGCTCAAGGTCGAAGGTGCTATATTTTCAATAGCGTCTTGCGCATAATTGGTATGGTGCGCGGACTGATTTCTATGTAAATCTGTCGTGAAATCTGATTTCTGAATAGGCGCTGCGGTAGCCTGCAATACAGGAGTGGCATTCGCCTGTTCATTCGCATTCGGTATCCAAAGTTTGATACCCATGGCCTCAAGCATGCTGCGCTGGCGTTCGTCAAGCGCAGCATCCACACTCAGGCCGGCGTCTGTATGGCTCATAGCTGCATGCTCATCACAATGGCATCTTCTCGCTGCGAGCCATTGAATGGATAGTAGGCCTTGCGAACGCCCACGCGCCGAAAACCATACAGCTCATAAACGTTGATCGCACGCTCATTGCTGTTGCGTACCTCAAGCCATATCCACTGCGCCCCTTGTTGACGTGACCAGTCGAGTAGGTGATCCAACATCACACGCGCCCAGCCTTGGCGTTGGTAGGCGGCTGCAACGGTGATGTTGAGCAGATGAGCTTCCTGCGACCCGAGCATGGCGATGAAGTAGCCCATCAGTTGGCCCTGATTGCTTCGCAGGGTCTGACAGCGATGGCCGTGCGTAATGCTGTCGTGCATATTGCCTTCGCTCCAAGGCCAGAGGTAGGCCTCGCGTTCAATTTGCATGACATCCATGAGTCCTTCAACCCGCATGGGCTCCAACACGCCTTCTTGCGTCGATAAGCTCGCGTAGGAGGACGGAAGAATTGAGGGTTGGGCGCTCATGGCTTTAATTGTGAACCTCGCGCTCAGCCGTGGTCAAGGCCACTTTGTCGCGGATATACAAAGGCAGCGCGCCTTGCGCATCCACAAGGTCGCCTGCAGCCATCATGTTGGGCGCCAGACCAAGCAGGGAGCGGGCAGTGGGCAAGCAATCGATGTACGGCAATGCAAGCGCCTCAACCGGCAGGTGCGCATCTAAACTGGGCCGGATATTGCCAACCAAGACGGTCGGTAAAACCCCGAGGTCTTCCATGAGGTTTTGGGGCTTTTTGAGCAAGTTGCCTTGATAAATGCTACGCAAAACGCTATCAAATTCATAGTAATTCACATACAGCTCACCCATGCGAGCATCCAGCGCAGTGAGGATGCGTGTGGAATTGAAACCTTGTGTCTGCGCCAATAGATGCGCCTCATGCGCTAAAGCCAGCAAGGTATCCACGGGCAATACTTTGACGTTCGCGCCAAAAGCCAGCCCTTGTACCACCGAGCAAGCCGTGCGCAAACCAGTGAATGACCCAGGCCCGCGCCCAAACACGATTGCATCGAGCTGCGAATACTGCAAACCCGCCTGTGCCATCAACGCTTCAATGGTCGGAATCAGCGTGGCGGAGGCGTGCGCACCGCCCGCGCCTGTTTGTTCAAACACCGCATCGCCATGCTGCACCGCAATGCTCATGGTGTTGGTGGAGGTATCCAGTGCGAGCAGTTTCATACTTTCAAGGCGGCAACGGGTGCGACAGGCATGGATGCAGCGCGCACGCCAACAATGATGCCCATCGTCACGAAGGTCAGGCCCAGCATCAGATTCCATCCCAAGGGTTCGTCCAAGAAAATCACTGCGCCAAGCGCCGATAAACCCGGAACGATCGCCGTGAGCATGGTGCTGCGCACCGGGCCGAAGTAGCGAATCATCTGCGTGAAGGCAATCCCCGAGATGACCACGGAGCCCATGCCTTGCCAAAAGGTTTGAAACAAAATTTCCCAAAGCGGCGCGCTCGCCAGCTTGCTCACCAACAAGCCCGCACCCACCAACAGCGCATACAAGGGCACAAAGGTCACCACACAAAACACAATCACCGCAATCGTTGTTGGCACCGCCTCCAACCGATGTTTGCGGCACAGCACGGTATAAAACGCCCAGCAGCTCGACGCCGTGACGAACAACACGTCGCCTTTCCACACCTGAGAGCCGCTGGCAGAATCGGCGTAGGCCTGCAAGATCGAGGCGCCGCCGACCAGCAGCCCGCCGCACAAAATCAGCAGCAACCCGAGCTTGCGGCCACGGTTGAGCACCTCACCCAGAAGCAAGACAGACAGCAGCGCTGTGCTTAAGGGCAGCAGCCCCGGCATCAACACCGAACCATGCGCGGCCGGCGCAAAGGTAAACGCGCTGTAAGCCAGCACCGCATAGCCAACACCACCGAACAAGCCCAGCAGCACCGTGAGATTCAAAGGCAGTGGAGAAATCCAAAGCGAGGTGGCAGCTTGCGAGTTTTCTAAGCGCATCTTGCGCACCATGACATACCCCCAAGGCAGCAATACGAGTGACGCTCCTAGGATCCTGCAAAACACGATATCCAGCGGCGTGAGCGACTTGAGCGCCATAAAGCGCGCCACGACGATAAACATCGTCCAAATCGCAATTGTTGTAACAGCCGCACCAATACCAATCGTTTTCGGCGACAGCCGTTTAAAAAATTCCATGCCCCGATTATCGGGGCTGGCAGCCCCACGCGTTGCGATCGAGCTATTTGAACGGATTGGCCAAAGCAAACCACAAGCCAATCCCCGTGGCAATGATGAATGCGCCGTCAAGCACACCCACCAACAGCAAGACTTTGTTTTGCAGCGGCTCCATCATCTCCGGCTGACGTCTGGCCGCCTCGAGGTATTTGGAGCCCATGATGCCGATGCCAATGCACGAGCCAATCGCGCCCAAGCCAATCATGTGGCCAACAGCGAGGGAAAGCAGGTTGATGTCCATGACGAAATCTTTCATTCAAACGGGTTGAGAGAACTTGAGGTGAAGCGCGAAGCCCACGAGCAGCAGCAGGGCGGCGCCGATATCGACCCACATCACTTTGGCAATCGCCGGGCCGTGCGCTTGTGTGGCGGCAATCACAGCAAAGCCCAGCATGCTGACGAGTGCGCCAATGCCTGCGGGCAGGCGCCAATGCGGCAGGCTGATCGCAGCAAAGCAGGCGCTGGCCAATACGCCAAACATCAAGGCGCGGTGCTGCATGAGGATCACTAGGTCTTGGCCGTCGCCCAGTTTCACGCCGTAGGCGCGCTCCAGCGCGGCGCGGCCGAGCAAGCCAACTAAGGGCAGCACATGAATCACACCGGTGATCGCAAATGCGGCGCGGATCAGCCATTCGGGCCAGGCGGCGCTCATGCTTTTTTCTTCCCGGTGATGAAGTAAAGCAAGGGGCCAAACGAGCCGCAGGTGAGCGAGAAAATCGCCCAGGGCCAGAAGGCGCGGCCCGTCGCTTTGGCATCGCGATAGATGAACACCAGCAGCAAGCACAAGACAATCGCGATATCGGCAAAGATTTGCCAACTGGCTGGATGTTTCGTGAAAAACAACAGAAATCCCAGCAATCCACCTGAAAAATGGACGGCATACGCCGTCAGCAGGGTGAACGGCAGCAACACAGCGATGAGAAGTATTCGATTCATGAGGATTCCTTTCAAAGTGCCTCCAGTCTGCGCGGCGATTTGAATCAGCGCAATTACGTCGCAGGTAATTGCGGATGCGCTAAGCTGTGATTGAATGTCGAAATGGAAAGCACCCCCACTCTTCGAGACACGCTGCAAACCGCGCGCAAATCCAAACGCATCAGCCAGCTTGAGTTGGCCTTGCGCATGGGCGTGAGCCAGCGCCATGTGAGCTTTGTGGAAAGCGGCCGCGCACAGCCCAGCCGCGAGCTCCTGCTGGCGTGGCTGCACGAGCTGCAAGCGCCGCTGGCGCTGCGCAATGTGGCTTTACAGCAAGCCGGTTTTGCGCCGGTGTATCGCGGCAGCGAGCTGGGCGATGCCGTGCTCGCGCCTGTGCGCGAAGCGCTCAGCCGCCTTCTGGCCGCGCATGACCCGATGCCCGCGATGGTGATGGATGCCGCGTGGAACGTGCTGCAAATGAATCGCGGCGCGCAATGGATGGCCGCTGCCCTCATGCCCTGGATGGCGCAGTTGCCACCCGGCCAGCCGATCAACCTGCTCGATGCGATGCTGCACCCGCAAGGCATGGCTAGGCTGATCACCAATCTAGAAGAGGTAGCGCCGGCCATGCTCGCGCATCTGCGTGACGATGCCAGCGTGATGCCAGAAATCGCCCCCCGAGTGGAGCTACTCGCTGCGCAGTTTCAGCAGCGCTTGGGCAAGAAAACTCTGGCGCAATGGCCAAGACAAATGGTCCCTGTGCTTATCACCCGCTTTGCCACGCAGTATGGGGAGCTGGCTTTCTTCAGTATGTTTTCGACATTCGGCACACCGCAAGACATCACGCTGGCTTCATGGCGGGTGGAGCATGTGTTTGCGGCGGATGAAGCGACGCGGTCTGTCGTGGTCGCGAATGTGCGGTAGGGTCACAGCTGAGCATGAATTTTCCTACGACGCGAATGTCGTTCGGTGCGCTGAGTCGGCCTCTTCCACAGTGCTATAGCCAGGCTCACGAGGGTAGAATTCCCACCCTACAACGATTCCCCACCCTAGGAGCAAACTCGATGATCGGCAACTTCAAACTGGCGCTCGGCGCCGTGGCATTTGCCGCTACTTTCGGCATGAGCGCCGCGCAGGCGCAGGAAAAGCTGACGCTGCAGCTCAAGTGGGTCACGCAGGCCCAGTTCGCCGGCTATTACGTGGCCAAGGACAAGGGTTTTTATAAGGACGTCGGCCTCGACGTCACCATTAAGGCCGGCGGCCCCGACATCAACCCGAGCCAGGTGATTGCGAGCGGCGGTGCCGACGTGGTCGTCGACTGGATGCCTTCGGCCTTGGCTACGCGCGAGAAGGGCGTGCCGCTGGTGAATATTGCCCAGGTCTTCCAGACCTCAGGCATGCAGCTCACCTGCCGTAAGGACAGCGGCATCAAGACGCCGGCCGATTTCAAAGGCAAGACGCTGGGTGTCTGGTTCTTCGGCAACGAGTATCCGTTCCTGAGCTGGATGGACAAGCTCGGCCTGAAGACCACCGGCGGTGCCGACGGCGTGACGGTGCTCAAGCAGGGCTTCAACGTCGATGCGCTGCTGCAGAAGCAGGCTGACTGCATCAGCACGATGACCTACAACGAGTACTGGCAGCTTATCGACGCCGGCATGAAGGCCGACCAGTTGCTCGTCTTCAAATACCAGAACCAGGGCGTAGCCACCTTGGAGGACGGTCTGTACACCACCGAAAAGAGTCTGGCTGATCCCAAAATGGCAGCGAAGCTCGCCAAGTTCGTCAAGGCGAGTATGAAGGGCTGGGACTACGCGGTGAAGAACCAGGCCGAGTCGGTGAAGATCGTGCTCAAGAACGATAGCTCAGGCGCGCAGAAGGAAGCGCACCAAATGCGCATGATGGGCGAGATCGCCAAACTGGTGGGTACTGGCCAGACTGGGAAGCTTGACATGGCCGCGTACGAGCGCACCGTGGCCACGCTGATGACTGGCAAGAGCGACCCCGTCATCACCAAGAAGCCCGTTGGCGCTACCACTGACAAAGTGTTTGCGGCTTCGCTGAAGTAAGCCCGAGGCCTCGGCTCTGCCACAGGCTGAGCCCGTCTTCCGATTGCATTTCTGCGACACAACCCCGTGCCTGGACGACAAATCGGGCTCTCTACTTCGACAGTGGTGCGGCGTTCGCAGCGACATATTTTTTGCATTGTTCGATGTCGGCAACATCAAGGCTGGCGATCCAGTAGCCTTTGGACATGGCAACCCTTTGACGGGTGGTTTAAGCCTTTGCCCATTCCCGCGCATTGCGCCACATCTGCATCCATGGGCTATGCGCGTTGATATCGCCGCCGCTCCAGCTCATTTGTATATTGCGGAAGACCCGTTCGGGGTGGGGCATCATGGCTGTGAAGCGGCCATCCGGGGTGGTGACGGCTGTGAGTCCGGCCGGGCTGCCGTTGGGGTTGAACGGATACTGCTCGGTGGATGCGCCAAAGTTGTCAACGAAGCGCATGGCGGGGATGACTTGTGCCGAGTCTCCCCGTTGGCTGAAGTTGGCGAAGCCTTCGCCGTGGGCGACTGCAATCGGTAGCCTTGCGCCTTCCATGCCGTTGAAGAAGAGGCTCGGCGAAGGGAGTACTTCGACCATACTCAGTCGCGCTTCGAAGCGGGTGCTTTGGTTGTGGGTGAAGCGCGGCCAGTCCTGCGCGCCGGGGATGATGTCGGCCAGCTCGGCAAACATTTGGCAGCCGTTGCATACGCCCAGGCCAAAGCTCGTCTCTCTCGCGAAGAAGGCTTCGAATTGCTCACGCAGCATGGCGTTGAAGGTGATGCTGCGCGCCCAGCCGATGCCTGCTCCGAGCGTGTCGCCATAGCTGAAGCCGCCGCAAGCGACCAAACCTTGCATGTCTTTGAGATTCACGCGACCGGCCTGCAGATCGGTCATATGAACGTCGAAGGCTTCAAAGCCGGCGTGGTCAAAGCAGTAGGCCATTTCGATGTGAGAGTTCACGCCTTGCTCGCGCAGGATGGCGACTTTGGGGCGCGTTCTGAGCAGGGCAGGGGCGTGAGGTTGATTGTCAATTGCTATTGATTCAATAGCATTTTGCGCATATCCTGTATGTTCTACAGTCAGTTTTTCCTTCAAATGCTCAGGTAAATGTATTTGCAAACCAGGGTTAGCCGGATCGCCCACCGCGCCATGCTCTGCGTCTGCGCAAGCGGGGTTATCGCGGCCTTGGGCAATTTGCCAGCTCACGCTGTCCCACACTTGATGCAGGTCTTGCAGCTTGGCGGAAAACACTTTCTTCGTGTCGCGCCAAATGCTGATTTGGCCTTTGCCATCTTCTAAAGCCGCGTGCGCTGGGCGCGTCTTACCGATGAAATGGCTGTGTTTTGACAAACCATGCTCGCGCAGGGTTTGCATGATGGCATTGCGCTCTTCGGTGCGCACCTGAATCACCACGCCGAGCTCTTCGTTGAATAAAGCCTTGAGCGTGAGCTCTTCACGGCGTGCACTGACCTGCGTTGCCCAATTTTTGCTATCGCCGTAGTCGGCGCGACTATCGGAGATACCGTCGCCTTCGGTGAGCAAAATGTCAAGATTGAGCGAAACACCCACGTTGCCAGCAAAAGCCATTTCCGCCACGCAGGCGAGCAAGCCGCCATCGCTCTTGTCGTGATAAGCGAGCAGCTTGCCTTCGGCGCGTAAGGCGTTGATGGCGTTGATGAGGTTTTTCAGGTCATCGGCGTTGTGCAGATCGGGCACCTCGCTGCCTTCTTGATTCAGGCATTGCGCGAGCACCGATCCGGCCATGCGTTTGCTGCCGCGCCCCAGGTCAATCAGAATCAGCGTGGTGTCCGCCTCCTCTCGGTTGAGCTGTGGCGTGAGCGTGCCGCGCACATCCGCCAACGAGACGAAGGCGCTGATGATCGGCGAGACCGGCGAGACAACTTTATGTTCGCCTTGCGCATTGCTCCACTGCGATCGCATGGAAAGCGAATCTTTGCCCACCGGAATGCTGATGCCGAGCTCAGGGCACAGCTCCATACCAATGGCCTTGACGGCTTCGTAGAGCTTGGTATCTTCACCTGGCTCGCCGCAAGCGGCCATCCAGTTGGCCGAGAGCTTGACGCGTTTCAGTTCAATCGGCGCTGCCAACAAATTGGTGATGCTCTCGCAGACGGCCATGCGGGCGGCCGCGCCGGCACTCCAGATAGCTAGCGGTGTGCGCTCGCCCATAGCCATGGCCTCTCCCGTGAAACCCGCGTAGTCGGCAAGCGTCACAGCGCAATCGGCCACTGGCACTTGCCACGGACCCACCATTTGATCGCGGTGGGTGAGGCCGCCTACCGTGCGGTCTCCGATCGTGATGAGGAAGCGCTTGCTGGCAACAGTGGGGTGGCTCAGCACTTGGATCACGGCATCTTGCAATGCGACGCCGGTGAGATCCACCGGTTTGAATTCGCGCGGCACGGTTTTGACGTCGCGATGCATTTTGGGTGTTTTGCCGAGCAGTACATTCATCGGCATGTCGACCGCTTGCTGTTCGCCTGCGACAACGAGCTGTCGCGCCTCAGTGGTCTTGCCCACAACGGCAAACGGGCAGCGCTCGCGCTCGCACATGGCCTGGAATTGCTCCAATGATTCGGCGTCGATGGCCATCACGTAGCGCTCTTGGCTTTCGTTGCACCAAATCTCTTTCGGTGCCATGCCTGTTTCTTCGAGTGGGATGGCGCTCAAATCAAAGATCGCACCCCTCCCAGCATCGTTCACCAGCTCCGGAAAGGCGTTGCTCAAACCACCTGCGCCGACATCGTGAATCGCCAAAATCGGGTTGTCTTTGCCGAGTCGCCAGCAATGGTTAATGACTTCTTGTGCGCGTCGCTCGATCTCCGGGTTACCGCGTTGCACGGAATCAAAGTCAAGCTCTGCAGCATTCGCGCCTGAGGCCATCGAACTGGCCGCACTGCCGCCCATTCCAATGCGCATACCGGGGCCGCCGAGCTGAATCAGCAGCGAGCCGGCCGGGAACTCGATCTTGTGCGTTAAATCCGCGTCGATCGTGCCTATGCCGCCAGCGATCATGATTGGTTTGTGGTAGCCCCAATGCGTGCCGGCAATGCTTTGCTCGAACGAGCGGAAGTAGCCAGTGAGATTCGGGCGGCCAAACTCATTGTTAAACGCTGCGCCGCCGAGCGGCCCTTCTGTCATGATTTGCCAAGGTGTGGCGAGATGCGCAGGAAAATTAATTGGGGTCAGATCACGATTAATCCGACTCGCTTCACCTGGAGTTGTCGGTTTCAAAGAAGTTAATTGTGATCTGACCCCAATTAATTCACTCACCGTAAAGCCGGTGAGACCCGCCTTCGGCTGCGCGCCTCGACCGGTAGCGCCTTCGTCGCGAATTTCGCCGCCGGCACCGGTGCTCGCGCCAGGGAAGGGGCTGATCGCGGTGGGGTGATTGTGGGTTTCTACCTTCATCAGCACATGGCGCAACTTGCTCTCTTTTTGATAGCTATTTACACCTGCTTTATATGGGCTGGAGGGTGATTTGGCATAAAAATTCTGAGCGATACCGCCTTCCATCACGGCGGCGTTGTCGCTATAGGCCACCACGCTGTACTGCGGCGCAAGGGCGTGGGTGTTGCGGATCATGGCGAACAGGCTTTTCTCTTGGGCCACGCCGTCAATCGTGAATTGCGCATTGAAAATTTTGTGGCGGCAGTGCTCGCTGTTGGCTTGCGCGAACATCATCAGCTCAACGTCGGTTGCGTTGCGGCCCAGTTGCGTGAAGGCTTCAAGCAGGTAGCCGATTTCGTCGTCGGCCAGGGCGAGGCCGAATTGCTTGTTGGCCTGCTCTAGGGCTGCACGCCCCAGGGCAATCACATCGACCGCTTCCATTGGCTTGCTCGCGACATCTTCAAACAGCTTTTGCGCAGCTGCGGCATCGAAGGCCACCGACTCAGTCATGCGGTCATGCAACAGCGCAGCGATTTGCTCCAACTGCACCGCAGTTAGCGTTGATTTCTTGAACAAGCCGCTGGCCAGTTCGATGTGCAAATGCATCACGCGCTCGATGCGCCGCACCGCTAGGCCGCAGTTGCGGGCAATGTCGGTGGCTTTGGATGCCCAGGGAGAGACGGTGCCCAGACGCGGCATTACGACAATAAGCTGGCCCGGCGGATGGATCAAAGCAGGTTCACCATAGATCAGCAGGGCCGACAACCTGTCCTTGGTGGCAGCATCAAGCTCGGCGCCAGAGGTTTGCACCCAGTGCACCCACTGCGCGCGAATAGCGCTAATACTTGGCGCAATGGCTTGGGCTTGGCCGAGCAGTTGGGCGTTTTTGGGGGCAGGCAGGGCAACGCTGCCGGGGAAGGTGGTGAGCATGAACGGTGGGAGCTGCAGCGGCTCAGTAGTTACCCGAATTTTAAGGGTTGGCGGGGATGCTACTGTATACGCCATGCATTGACTTGCTTAAGGGGAGGCTGCACAAGAAACTGTGCGAACATCTGGCCTGAAAATCATCCAAAATGGCCAAGTTGTTTCAAGCTCAGTACCCTGCATCGCGGCCTCGTCGCGAGGTTTGGTGGGCAGTTATTCTGGCGCATCTGGTGCTCTTGTGGTTCATCAATTTGTATTGGCCGGTGCAACGGGTCATCAGCCAGGTTGTGGTGCAGATTTTTCAAACCGCCGTGAGCAGCACGCGTCCGGAGGCGGCGCCAGTGGTCGCATCAGCGGCTGCTCAACCCGATGTGCCGACTGTCTCGGACCCTGCATCGACTCCGACACACCGTGGTATCACGGCCCGTCGCAACATGCAGCCGTCGGCAGACTTGAGCTTGCCTACTTTGGCAGCTCAAGCCAGTACGCCGCTCGAAACCACTAGCCAGCTTGCAACGCTCAAGCCCTCGCGTCAGCGCGCACGGGCAAAAAGCGACCGGGTTGCAGTAAAGCGCCAAGCGGCGACTGCGGCATTGGATACGCCAATTCGGGTGCGGGAAGAACCGATTGTTGAGGCGGCCGCACCCATTGAACCTGCGCCCGCACCCCCGCCAGCGCCCCAACCAGAGCCGGCACCTTTGCCGCCTCCTGTTCGCGTGCCCCCGCCGCCAATACCAGTGCCGCCGCCACCTGCGCCAGTGCCTCTGCCGCCCGCATCCGTGCCACCACCACCTGCACCCGTGCCGCCACCACCTGCGCCAGTACCGCCGCCACCTGCACCCGTGCCACCACCACCTGCGCCAGTACCGCCGCCACCCGCTCCTGTGCCGCCAGCACCTGCACCAGTGCCTGCGCCAGTGCCAGTGCCCGTGCCCGTGCCAGTGCCCGTGCCAGTGCCAGTGCCAGTGCCAGTGCCAGTGCCAGTGCCACCTGTGCCAGTGCCTCCGCCGCCAGCACCCGTGCCGCCCCCACCTGCGCCAGTGCCACCACGGCCCGCACCTGTCTCACCCCCACCGCCACCCGCTCCTGTGCCATCCCCACCCGCACCTGTCCCACCCGCACCTGTGCCAAACGCTCCCGCGACCCGGCCGGTCATTGCTGCATCGCCGCCTGCTGCGCCGACTCAGGCGACAAGCCCAGCGCCTCCGGCCGCGGCTTCAGTACCATCGCAACCTGTCAGCAGTGCACCGCCTGCTGCGCCGATTGTCGAGTCACTTCGCAGCACGGCGAGCCCAGCGGTTAATGCGACCGGTGGGGCACCGACAAGCCCTGTCAGCTCATCGATCACCCCTAGGGTGACCAGCCCCGGCGCCGGCGCTGCAGCGGGCAGCACGGTCGGCAACCCGAGCGGGAGCGCAACGGGCGCAGCTTCTGGTTCAGCGACGGGCGCTGCTACCGGCGCGACCGTTGGCTCCTCGGGCGCGAGTGTCGTTCCAAGCCCGCGCCCTCCGCTTAACTTAGGATTGCCGCCAGCCGCGCGGCCGCCTTTCCCAGTCACGCCACCGAACGCACTGCCACGGCGAAGTATTTCAGAGATGGCGAATGAGCGATTGGGGCGCAGACCACGCGATCCTTTCGCTGAAAGGATAGAGGATGCTGGCGATATAGACTGCGCCAAGGACGCGACCTTGCAGGGTCGCGACAACAAGATCAACGACAACGTCAACACCGCGGGCCTGATGAACATCGGCCCGCTTCTGAAGCGAACTATCGAGGAGAAATGTCGAAAATGATACTCATTAACTCAGCCCATGCCCAAACGCTGTCTACCCAGCTCACCACGATGACCAATACAGTCACCAGTGCGGTGGGCTCGGCCGCTCAACAAGTCGCCAATCCCTATGGCCTCAGCGCAATTTGGTCCCAAGGCGATTGGGTAGCTAAGCTTTGCTTACTCCTGCTGATCATCATGTCGGTTGCTAGTTGGGTGGTGATGGTGCGTAAATTCATCGAATTGCGAAAAACAGAGCATCACATGGCCGAAGCCCATGGGGCGTTTGATCACATTGCAACTGTTGGTGATAACCTTGACAAGCTATCCGCTGACAATCCGCTTAAGTTTGTCAACGACTCCAGCGCTGATGCGGTTCGCCAATTTTCAGCGCTCAAGCCACGCGTTGACTACGATACTTGGATTGTCCGTGCGATCGAGGGGGCGCTTTCGCGAGTTCAAACGCGAATGCAGGAGGGCTTGGCACTGCTGGCAACGATTGGGTCGACGGCTCCGTTTGTTGGTCTGTTTGGCACGGTATGGGCGATTTACACCGCTCTTGTGAAGATTGGTGCCTCTGGGCAAGCCTCGATTGACCGCGTGGCTGGTCCGGTCGGTGAGGCACTGATCATGACGGCCATTGGTTTGGCGGTCGCAGTGCCAGCGGTGTTTGGTTATAACTGGCTGCTGCGCAAGAACAAGTTGGCGCTGGAGAACATGCGCAGCTTTGGTAGCAAACTGCATATCGTGCTTCTGGCGACCGATAAATCCGGGGGTAAGTGAATGGCAGTCTCATTACAGAATGCGGATGATGACAGTGACGGCTGGTTGGCCGAAATCAATACTACGCCGCTCGTGGACGTCATGCTGGTCTTGCTGATCATCTTTTTGCTCACGATACCGGTGGTCAGTGCAACTGTGCAAGTTCAACTTCCGGTGCAAACAGCACAGCAACAAGACACCACAGGCGACTACATCATTGTTAGCGTTGACGCGGCAGGGAGGCTGTTTTTGAATGACGCACCGATGGCGAGTGTGCAAAGCATGTCTGAGTTGATTGCACCCGCTATGGCGCGCAGTCCGCGACCACAATTGCATCTGCGGGCGGATGGTGCGGCGCCATATTCGGCAGTTGCCCCGGTGATCGATATGGCGCAGGGCCTTGGCATGGCGCAGGTGAGCCTGCTCACAGAGCAGGCCCAGGCCCCAGCGCCCAAGCGAAGTGAACAGGGCAGGATTGGAGTGGTGACGCCATGAAGCTTTATCCCAGCCAATTGCATCACGGCTCGCAAGATCAACAAGAAGCGGCGCCCATGGTGGAGATGAATACGACGCCATTGATTGATGTGATGCTCGTTCTGATCGTGATGTTGATCATTACTATTCCTGTCCAATTGCATTCTGTGGCGCTGGACATGCCTTCGCAAAGCAGCAGCGCGCAGCCTGCTCTGGTGCGCGTGCAGATTGATGCCGCTGGCTTTGTGAGATGGGACGGTGAAATGATCAGCGACGTCGCAACGCTTGACGCACGTTTGCAATCTGCATCTCTGCAAAATGTCCAGCCTGAAATTCACATCACCCCTGAGCCCAATACACCCTACGCATTGGTCGTCTCCATGACGGCTTTGGCGCAAAAAATGGGATTGAAGCGGGTTGGT
Organism: Variovorax sp.; assembly: GCA_031429925.1. GTDB lineage: Bacteria > Pseudomonadota > Gammaproteobacteria > Burkholderiales > Burkholderiaceae_C > JANMDU01. Next base: position 10,263 of record JANPAK010000071.1, on the reverse strand, counting down.
GTTGTGAATTGAACATGCTGTAACTCGACCGAAACTCAGTGCCAATCAAGCCCGCATAATTCCAACCATGAACATGTATCACGCCTGTGTTGACATCGGTGGCACCAAAGTGGCCGTCTCTATCGCTGATTCGCAATCTTGGATCACGCGTACGCTCCATGCAAGAATCGCCGAGCCAACCGCCAAAGTCGGTTCGAACGATGCGCTTGCGCAGCAGATCCTGCGCCTGTTGGATGCAAGCATGGCGCTGCATGGCGTAGAGCATCGCCAAATCGCCAGCGTGGGGATCTCTTCGTGCGGGCCATTCATCGTCAACCAAGGCATGGTCGAACTCGCAGCGCCCAACATCTGCGGCGGCTTAGCTGGCAAGGCGCGCGGCCTGCCGAATGATTGGCAAACGGCGCTACTACAAGCGCCCATTGCGGCCAAGTATCCGCATGTGCGTGTCGAGAATGATTGCATCGGTGCCCTGGAGGCAGAGCGGCACTGGGGTGCGCTGCAAGGGATGACCCACTGTGCCTATGTGACATGGAGCACCGGTATTGGCATGGGCCTGTGTGTCGATGGCCATGTTTTGCGTGGCAAGAACGGTAACGCCGGGCACGCGGGCCACATGTTTGTTAGCGACAATACTGACGCACTATGTGGTTGTGGAAATGTGGGTGATTTAGAGGGCCTGGTTGCGGGAAATGCCATTGAGCGCCGCTTTGGAGATGATGCCGCCACGCTCTTTGTTGCTTATCGTGCCGGGCACGCTAAGGCAATCGGTCAAGTGCATGCGCTTTGCCGCGACATGGGTCGCGCGCTTTACAACTTGATCGTGACTTTAGATGTGCAGCGCATCAGCTTAGGAGGCAGCGTGTTTTGGCATAACCAAGACATCATCCTTCCCTTGCTCAAGCAAGAGATTTCTGGCAAATTGCCCGCCCTCACCAGTGGGTGCGAGCTGGTGCCTGCTGGCCTAGGCTTGCAAGTCGGCGACTTCGGTGCAATGGCGTTGACCAGTGGCGTGGCCTGATCATTTCTTTTTTTGCGGTCGCTTCCAATCAGCGATCGATACTTGTTTGCCTCGTGCCACACTCAGTGCGCCAGGCAAAGTGCTTTTCGTGATGGTTGAGCCGCCGCCCACCGTGCCACCCGCGCCGAGGGTGACGGGTGCAACCAGAACACAGTTGCTGCCCACGTGCACGTCTGCTTCAATCACGGTGCGATGCTTGTTGGCACCATCGTAATTGGCTGTGATCGAGCCTGCACCGTAGTTGACTCGCTCTCCAACCGTGGCGTCGCCGAGATAAGCCAAGTGATTGGCCTTCGCGCCTCTGGCCAGCGTGGAGTTTTTCACTTCGACGAAGTTGCCAATATGCACTTCTTCTCCCAATTGGGCGCCAGGACGCAAACGCGCAAACGGGCCAACCAACGCACCCGCTCCAACCTGCACACCCAGCTTCTCGCCTTCGATGTGGGTGAACGGATGAATCACCGCGCCCACGCCAATCTCGCAATTGGCCAGGACGCAGTGCGCGCCGATGTGCACACCATCAGCCAGCTTGACTGTGCCCTCAAACACGCAGCCCACGTCGATACTCACATCTTGCCCACAACGCAAATCCCCACGCAAATCAAAGCGCGCAGCGTCCATGATGCGCACGCCTTGCTCCATCAGCAGGTGAGCACTCCGCTTTTGATAGGCGCGCTCGAGCTCTTGCAATTGCACTGGGCTATTCACACCTGCGACCTCCAAACCATCAGTGGTTTTCAGAGCCACGCAACCTGTACCGTCAGCTACAGCCATATTGACGATATCGGTCAAATAGTATTCGCCTTGTGCGTTCTCGTTTTTGAGCTGACTTAGCCAGGTTTTAAGCCGCGCGGTCGGCGCAGCCATCACGCCGCTGTACCATTCTTGAATCTCGCGTTGCTCGGGGCTGGCATCTTTGTGCTCCACAATGCCCTGCACAGCATCACCCTTGCGCAAAACACGGCCATAGCCTGTTGGATCGCCACATTGGACCGTCAGCAAAGCCAACTGATTGCCTGCGCACGCAGCAACGAGCTGGCTCAGCGATGAGGACCCGATCAAAGGCACATCGCCATTGAGGATCAGGGTGATGCCATCATCGCCCATCTCAGGCACGGCTTGCCGCACCGCATGCCCAGTGCCCAATTGCGGCTCCTGCACTACAGTTTTTAAGACAAATGAGCTGTTTGACGTTACAAATTCTGCGCAAAATGCTATCACTTCTGTAGCGCCATGCCCGGTGATGAGAATCACGTGGCGTGGTTTGAGTTGCGCGACCGTGACCATCACATGCCCGAGCAAAGCACGCCCTGCAAGTTTGTGCAACACTTTGGGCAATTTACTTTTCATGCGGGTACCTTTTCCCGCTGCCATGATCACAATGTCCAGATTCATATCCATCCTTCGTCTGTCTGCGCTGATTATCGCGGCTTCCATGTTGACGGCATGTAGCGCAGTGAAGTTTGCTTACAACCAGGCGCCAGACCTGACCTTCTGGTGGCTTGACGGCTATTTTGATTTCAATGAGCAACAAACGCCCAAGGTGCGCGACGAGCTCACCAAGCTGTTCGCTTGGCACCGCGCCAGTGAGCTTCCCAAAACGGCCGAATTACTCGCGCAGGTTGGCAGACTCGCTGGCGGCGAGATCAGTACTCAGCAGGCCTGTCGCGTCTTTGAGCAAGGACGCTCCTTGATTGACAACATCACCAACCAAGCGTTGCCGGTGCTGGCAGACCTTGCGCCCACGATCACAGCAGAGCAAATCGCTCACCTCAAACGCAAGTATGCCAAAAATGCCCAAGAGTTCAATGGAGACTTCATTCAAGGTACGACCGCGAGTCGCGACGCCAAGCGCCTTAAGCAGGCGATTGACCGCAGCGAAATGCTCTATGGCAAGCTAGACGAGCCGCAAATCGCGGTGATCCGGCAAGCGCTGGCCGGATCCAGTTTTGATGCAGCGTACTCTCTCAAAGAGCGCCAGCGCCGACAGCAAGAATTGGTCGACATACTGAAAGACTTGGCTGCGGCGAAAGCCTCGCCAGCAACCAGCCAGCATGCTTTACGTGGCTATGTTCAGCGCGCTTGGGAATCCCCTGACCCCAGCTATCGCGCCTACTCGCAGCGACTGACGCAGCAAGCTTGCCAAAGCTTTGCCACCATCCACGCCAGCACCACAGCGGCGCAGCGCGCCAATGCGGTGAAGGTGCTCAAAGGTTATGAGCTGGATTTACGGACACTGGCATCAAGCAAGTAGCTCGCCTATTTCTTGCCTTGACCTTTGTGCGCGGCCATCCAAGCTTGGCGCTCAGCTGGCGTAATGATGCCGTCTTTGTTGGTGTCGATCTGGTCAAAGTTCTTCGCCAGGTGCGGTTTCTTCGCGGCCTCAGCTTTGGAGATATTGCCGTCGCCATCTTGATCAGGTTTGTTGGCCCTATAAAAGGCCTTCATCTCATCGCGCGAAAGTTGACCGTCTTTGTTGGCGTCGATCTTGTCGAAGTTTTGGGTTAACTGGGGGTGGCTTTTAGCCTCATCGCGCGAGATAAGCTTATCGCCGTTGGCGTCCATTTTCTTCATGCCATGGCGTTGCTGGCCCGGGGCATTTTGTGTGGTTGGCGTCTGCGCGAAGCTGATTGAGCAGACGAGTGCAGTGGAGGCGACAAGCATTAGCTGGATTGAACGGGGTGACATAGAAAGCTCCTTAAGTGGGGATGAAAAAAGAGGGGAAACGTGATCTGTGGCGGGTCAGCAATAGCCTAGGCCTTGCGCAACAAACCATCAAGTCGCTTGTCCCAATTGCTGCCTGGCAGCAGCGCTTGCAATTGGGAGTCGGGTAGTGCAAAGGTGCTGCGCAGAGCTTGCGCGAGCACGGCGCGGTAGTCATGATGCGCGGGCAAATCGCGGTTTTCGTTGAGGTTACCGCGTGCCAGCCCGCTCCATTGGCCGTGGACCTTGCCGCCCTGTACGCGGTTGCCGATCAACCACAATGCATTGCCAAATCCGTGATCCGTGCCGCGGGTGCCGTTCTCCGCTGCCGTGCGGCCAAACTCACTCATCACCACGATCAAGTCACCGCTCTGGTCAAACTCGCCACGCAGTTGCGCCAGACCGCGCGCTAGGTTGCCAAGGTTATTTGCGAGCTGACCTACCGCGTTGCCTTGGTTGGCGTGCGTGTCCCAGCCGCCGGCAGACAGGAAGCCTAGGCGCAGTTGCGCGTCGTTGCGCATCAAGGTGGCTAGGTGCTGTGCATCTAGTGCCAAGCCGACCGGGTCTGCAGCGCCATTGCTGGCCGCTTGCATTTGGGCTTGTTGGGCAGCGCTGTTGGGGGGCGTGCCGTCTTTGTCCAACATTCTTCGTGCTTGAGGATTCGCCATGCCCACCATCTCTGCGTTGGTGTTGGCAGTGCGTGTGGTGCGCTCGTTCATCAGCTCTTGCGAGGTTTGCATGCGGCTGCCTGCACCTTGGCGGAAAGCCTCGCTAACTCTATCGTTGCCTGCATACAAGTCCATCAAAGCGCTACGCTGCCTCTCGTTAGCGAGCACGCCCGTGCGAGCTGCGGCATCGCCTCGGGGAATGAGTTTGACAGCCGCTTGGCCAGACAAAATCGCCGGATTGGCTTCCCCCACGCCGAGCGCCGAGCCAGGCGAATTCATGGCAAGCTTATTGAGCCAGCCCACGGGTGAGCTGCTTTTCTCAGACAAACCAATTTCCATCAAATACTGCGCATCAAAATGCGAGCGATTTGGCGCGGGCAGGCCCGCGCTTGCGATCACGCCAAGCGACCCCTCATTCCACAGCGGCAGGAGCGGTGAGAGCGCCGGATGTAGGGCAAAGCGATCATCGAGCTTGAGGGCGGTCTCGCGTGAGCCATCGGGTGCCGCGACGGCGATGTTGGGGCGCAGGGCGTAATAGTCGCGGTCGCTGTAGGGCACGAGGGCAGATAGGCCGTCATACGCGCCACGCAGCATGACCACAATCAGGCGGCCTTGGGCGAGTGCGCCGGTTGGCGCGCGCTGAGCGAAAACTCTGCCGTTGAACAGGCCGGCTGCGCCGAGCGCCAGACCCTGTGTCATCAAGTGGCGCCGGCTCGCTGCGCTGTGGTGCGGGTGGTGCATCATTGTCTTCCTACTTGCTCATGAATTCAGGTGCGGCCAGCAGCATGCCGGTGCGCATATTGGCGGCGCTCTCGCGAGCAATGCGCTCGCGAGTGGCGTTGCTATAAAACTGCTGCAAAAAGCTCGGCTCCTCAATGCGTGGCGCAAGACCAAAAGCGTAGTCAGCGCGTCGGGTGAGTGCTTCGGGCGCGAGCCAGGTGGTGGCATCGGTTTTGTAGCCGTCCGGTGTTTGCCAGCCATGCAGCGGCTGCCCCGCTTGGGCTAAGAAGCCAGCGGTTTGGCGAAGATTTTGCTGGCGATTGGCGTCGTCTTTTACTGTGCCTGCAGCTGCCAGACTGGAGCAGGCGTAGTCCAGCGGTGTCTTGAAAAGCGTATTGTTCACATCCCAAAACTCAGCAGATTCAAGCAGAGTGCCCATCACCGCGTGCATGTCTCCGCCCGTCTGAGTGAACCGGCGGGCGAGCTGCTTAACCAGCTCTTTGGATGGCTTGTCAGCAACAAAAAACGTCGCTAGCCGCTCAGATATTCTCTGGGCTGTCGCCGGATGTTGTGCTAAAAATTTGATCGCGGCAACGCCCTGCGCCTGCCCGCTTTGAGTAAATGTGCGACCCATCACGGTTTTGCTGCCTTCTTCGTGAACTCGGGCGCGAAACAGAAAACCTTGACCCCCTGCGATGTCTACCGACCAGCCCGTGAGGATGCGCGCCAATTCGCGCACATCGGCTTGCGTGTAGCCGCCATTCACGCCCAGCGTGTGCAACTCCATCAATTCGCGAGCGTAGTTTTCGTTCAAGCCGCGCGCTGTGCTTTGTGCTTGATCCAGATACAGCAGCATGGCGGGGTGCTCTGCCGTGGCTAGCAGCAGATCTTCAAACTTGCCCAACGCGCGCGGCCGAATGGCGGTCAGCAGATAATTGCCCACATAGGGTCGCACCGGCCCTTTGCCGATGAACACATTGAAATGGTTGAACCAAAACTCAGTCATCCGAGCCAACATCGGATTTTCAAAATCTGGATTGCTGCAGGAGGCTAAGCGCCAAGCACTGGTCGCAAAGGCCATATCGCGCGAATAATTTTCGGGGCTGTTGCCCAAGCCCATGATGGCGTCAGCTTGCATGGGCACCGAGGGCGTTTGCAAGTTCGCGCGACCTTCTCGGCGTGCTTCTCGCTCCTCGTGGAAGCGGCGGCTGACTTGTTGCTGATTTGCTGCCAACACTTGCACGGCGGGGGGTATTTGTGCGGGAAGTTGGCTAGCCAAGCGCGCTGCATCGAGTTGAGCCAAGCTCCAAGCGCGGGCGCTTGGCTGTGCAGCCTGGGTGAGCGCAGGCGTGGGCCCATAGCCTAGGCGCGAGGTCGCACGCCAAGTGGCGGCGGCACTACTGTCGGGTAAAGGCTGGCCAATGCTGGCGAAGCCTGCAACCAGTGCACATAAGCCGACAATTGCATTTTTCTTCATTCTTTGTCTCCTCGTACCCATGCAACGCTTCGGCTGTGCAGCGCGTTGGCAGCTTTACAGAGCTTTACCGACGCGCAAAGCAAAAAAAGCCCGGCGAACCGGGCTTTTCAGCAATCCAAGGACAAAATTAGTTGACCTTGACCAAGCGCCAATCAATGCGGTTGTCCGCGCGATGCACCACATCAATATTCTTCTTCATCACCCAAGGAATGATTTGGTTGTGCAGAGGAAGATAGGCCACGTTGTCGATGGCTAATTGCAGCGACTCCGTCAGCAGGCGATTGCGAACGAGAAGATCAGTTTCGCTCTTGGTGCGATCAATGACTGAGTCCATGCGCGCATTGCTGTAGCGGCCTACGTTGTAATTGCCATCGCCACCTGTGCCCACAGTGCGGAACAGCGATTGCGACGAATACAAGGTGTCAAAGGTTGGCACGCCCCAGCCCAGCATGTAGATGCTGGCTTCATAGCGCTGAATCATCGGGAAGTAGGTTGACAAAGGCAGGGTGCGCAGCTTGGCGCGAACGCCAATCTTGGCCCACATGCCGGTGACGGCTTGGCAGATTTCTTCATCGTTGATATAGCGGTTGTTCGGGCAAGCTAAGTCGACTTCAAAGCCTTGAGGATAGCCCGCATCAGCGAGCATCTTCTTGGCACCTTCTAAGTCAAACGGCAGGCGCTTGTGAACGCCTTCGGTCCAACCGGCCACCTGAGGCGCGACCATCGCACCGGTGGGCTGTGCCAAACCGCGCATGGTGACGCGGTTCAGAGTGTCGCTATCGATCGATTGATAGAGCGCACGGCGAACACGCACATCCTTGAGGGGGTTTTTACCCTTGACGTTGGAGCCAACCAACTCTTCGCGGAATTGATCCATACCGAAGAAAATCGTGCGGTTTTCGATACCGTCAATCACTTTGAGGTTGGCATTGGTTCGCAGGCGTGGCAGATCTTGCGGACTTGGGTCCAGCATCAGATCGACTTCGCCAGACAGCACGGCTGCTACGCGGGTTGCTTCAGATTTGATGGGCGTGTAGATGATCTCAGTCACGTTGGTGGAGGCGGCATTCGCGGCCCAGCCCCACCATGCGGCGTGACGGGTCAAGACCATACGCTGGTCAGGCAGCCACTCCTTGAGGACGTAAGCACCGGTGCCCATCGCATTGCGGTTGGCAAAAGTTTCTTGGGTCACGTTGCGAATGTCTTTGGGATCAACCGAGTTGTTTTTCTCGGCCCAAGCTTTGCTCATGATGCGCAGCTCGGTGAGCTGGTTGAGCAGGACGGGGTTGGCATCTTTGAGCATGATGTCAACGGTATTGGGGTTGACCCTCACAGCGCGGTCAATGCCTTGGGCATAAATCGCGAAGTTGGAGGTGCGAGCTAAAGCGCGCTGAATGGAGAAAACCACATCATCGGCGGTCATCGCCGAACCATCGGAGAATTTGACGTTTTGGCGCAGATTGAAGCGCCACTGGGTGGGCGTCATCATCTGCCAGCTGGTGGCAAGGACCGGCTCGACCTTAAAGGTACGACTGTTGTAGTACACCAAGCTTTCGTAAACGGCCGCATGAATGCCGTTCTGCAAGGCGTTGTTTTGCGAATGGATGTCCCAAGTGGAGATCTCACCAGCGCTGGCCCATTTGAAAGGCTTGGCAACAGCCATGCTGCTCATGCCCGCCATCACTAAGCTGGCAGCAAGTAAGGAAAGTTTGATTTTCATGTTTCGACTCTCATACCCATATCGGGTTCGTTGAAAACCGGAATGATGCCTGAAAAGCAAAAACCCTACTGCAGGATTTACCCCGACTCCCCCGCTATTTGACGAGGCTTACCCGCCGGTGCTGACTTAGCGCGCGGGCGGCGTCAACATGGCTGGCCCATACCAAGCAGTGGCTTGTCCTTTGGTGTTGTCGGTGTCGGTCATGATGGCGATACCCGTCAAACCCCCGGGCTCCTCGCCGAACACGCGGATAAAGTCTCGGCGAACATCGCGCTCATAGTCGAGCCAGCGGCCTAAATTAGCCTCACCAGTCTCGACCACCAGCTTGCGAATTCTGTCGGTCCGCGGGTTGATGATGATCTCTTCACGTTCGCGCTGGCTGCACCAGACGTACATCAGGGTGGCATAAGGGAGCTCTTCCCCGGTGAGGGTGTGACTCAGGTCGGAGAGCATTCGATTTTTTGCGGAAAACCTGTCCCGATCGCCGTCGAAGGTCAAAATCACGCGCACCACGGCATCTTCGGCGTATCGATCAGCCATGTCTGCACCAACGACGAGTGCATTCGTGCGCCACGAAAAGCGCAGGCCGCCTAACTGATCGGGCTCCACTTTGAGCGTTTTGCGCAGCATGCTGGCTGAGTTTTTTGAAACAGCCATCATCGCGACACGACCTTGATCCTGCTGAAGAACGAACGAGGTATTGCGTTTGGTGGGGAGGCTGTATGGCTGCCACTGCGCGAATGCGCCTGAAGCGGTGGGCGTTGCTAAGCCTTGGACGGGCGTTGGCTGGGTCGGCAGCGAGCATCCAGCGAGCATGACTAGGGCTGAGGAGCCCACCAAGCAAAGCAGCCGGTGCAATGGAAGAAGATGCAGCAAAGGAGGCATGTGTAATCAGACGAAATGGCGGACAGGCTGGACTGCTAATCGGGTACTCATAAAAAAAGCTGCTTGGATTGCTCCAAGCAGCTTTTGATTCAGATTCAAGCGAGCACGAGGCTCGCCGGAGATCAGAAGCGGTGGGTCACACCGAAGTCCATCTGGGTTTGACGGCTTGTGTTGGTGCCTGGGTTTGCGCCAGCAACGTTGTTTTTACGTGTGAAGGAAGCAAAGTCGGTGTACAGAGCTGTACGCTTAGACAATGCATACTCCAGACCCAAGCCGAGCTTGGTGTCGGTGCCAGCAAACTGAACTGCATTTGGGTTGATGCTGCTGTAGCCAACGCGAATCGTGGAAGCGCCCATGGGGATCGCTGCACCGAACGAGATGGCAGTAGCTTTACCACCAGCCTTGATGCCAGCGGCAGGAGCGGTGCCTGGATAAGCAGAAGCAGCTGCAGCGAAAGCTACACCACCACGCTCAACAGCGGTACCGCCTTTGGTCAGACCGTAACCAGCATAAAGCTTAGCCACGCCCATGTTGTAGTTACCACCGATGTTCAGCAGGCTATCGCCATAACGGTTGGTTTCCTGGCCGACCAACAACTGGATTGGGCCTTGGTTGTAGGTGACTGCGAACGAAGAGAAGGTCTTGCCCGTGGTCGTGGTGGTGGCAACTTTACGTGGCGACAGGGTCACGGAAGCTTGGAAGCCAGCGATGTTTGGTGAATCATAGAAGATACCATCGGTACGGCCTTCGCCGCCAGCGATGTAGTCAGTAGCATAGCCAGGAGCGTAGACCGAACCGGCCACGGTGCTCACGCCCCATGGATCGATGTAGCCACCGTTAGGCGCTTGCAGAGCGGTCAGGCCACGGCCCAAACGAACCGAGCCGAAACCGCCGCGCAGACCAACGCGGGTCTCGCCTTGGAACAGGGGACGAGCGCCAGCGCCTTCAGGGGTGCCGCTTGTTGGGGTGAAGCGCATTTGAGCTGCGAAGGTCGCAGCCATGCCGCCGCCCAGATCTTCCACGCCGCTGAAAATGATGCGGTTGTTGTTAGCTGCGCCGAGGGCGAGCTTAG